>JBDHKT010000406.1:0-2912 GCA_039586255.1 Gemmatimonadota bacterium
GATCGTCGCAATCGGGTCGTGCTCGATATGGTCGCGCAGCAAGCTCTGCGTACCCGGCGAAAGATCTGTGTCGTCGGGCTCGCGGCCTTCCCTGATGGCATCCATGAGACGAAGGGCAGACTCCCGGGCCCGCTCGACATCTGCTGAATCACCGCCGGCCGCCAGTGCCAGCTCGATCGACTGTTCGAGGATCACCGAATCGATGGGGGCAGCGGTGCCGGCCATCAACACGATCGCTGCAATCTCACTGTCTCTGGATGCGACGATCGGCGCGATGATACCGCCCTCGCTGTGACCGACCAGCCCCACCCGAGAGCCGTTGATCTCAAGGCTGTTTCTCAGGTAGCTGACGGCCGCTTCCACATCGGCAACGAGACCGCTGAGCCCGGCGTCGGCAAGGCTGCCACCACTGCCACCGACGCCGCGGTCATCGTACCGCAAGACTGCCATGCCGCGCCGAGTCAACGAATCGGCGATCGTCCGGAAGATTCCCAGCTTCAGACCACCCGGTCCGGGCGAATTCTCATCTCGGTCCTGCGCCCCCGACCCGGTGATCAGCACCACAGCCGGCCAGGGTCCTTCACCTATCGGCATCGTCAAGGTCCCAGCGAGGGTGATCGCTTCCGACTCGAAGGTTACCTCCTCGGCGTCGTAGACACCCTCCGCAGCGGCCCCTGGTTCCGGCTCCTCCCGCGCCTGGCTCAGTGCGTCCGACCACCGGGCGTGCGCTTCGCTGACGGCCACGAACGCCTGAAGTGGAACAGAGATCTTAAGCGGGGTACCGTCGTCAGCCAGCCAAACATATGCGCCGATGGCGTTGGCGATGTTGAGGAAATAGCGACGATAGGAGAGCGTCTCCTCCCCCAATCGGGCCGTCCCCACCTCCTCGAGCAGGACGGTAACGGGAACCCGTGGGAAGGCCACGAGCTCCCGCGACTCGCCGACCCCGCCGTCGTGTAGCCAGGTGAACTGGGCGATGTGGTGGATGACATTGCTGGTGAGCAGGACCGACGATTCCGGCGTCGCGATGTCCTGAGCCACCGTCGAGTCGCCCTGCGTCATTTCTTGGAATCCGCTGCCGTTCCGCCGCACCAAGCTCACCGTGGTCGGCTCATCGTTCACGGTCAACCGCACTTCGGCGGCCCGGAACTCCAACCGCTCACCCGCCTCGACCTCCAGGTGCTGAACGATGTGATAGTTCATGACCTGCAAGTCGACGTCGCCGACGATGCGATAGCCGTCGGCCAGGCGTTCGATGCTATAGGTCTCGTGCCCGGCATCGGTCGTCCCCATCTGGAAGAGCAGACGCCCGCTCAGCGCATCCGGCACCTGGGCTGCAAGAGGAGAAGCCGAAAGGAAGGCGAGCGCCAGCACAGCCACGTGTTTGCGCAACATGGTCCGTCTCTTGTCAAAAGATTTTCGAGCAGCGGGCTAAACCGACACCGCGGGTCAGGCCGGCTCTATCTTCACGGCGTTGCCGTAGACGACAATCTCCGCCGCACCACCCATGACGTACGACGTGGAGAAGCGAACGCTAATGATGGCGTTCCCGCCGAGCTGCTCAGCATGCGCGACCATGCGATCCTTCGCCTGCTCGCGCGACTCGGCCATCATCTTCGTGTACTCCTCAATTTCGCCGCCCACCAGACCCTTCAAAGCGGCTACGATGTCCCGGCCGATATGGCGCGCCCGGATCGTGTTGCCGTGCACCAAGCCGAACGTCTCAGTAACGCGGTAGCCGGCGATTTCTGCAGAGGGCGTCATGATCATCGTTCCACATCCTTGTAGCGTTGTCTTCGTCCGACGAACACCTTCTCGCGGAGCACCGATACGAGCAACACCACCGTGCCGATCGTAAGTGCCAGCAGTGAGACCTTCACGAACCAGGGCATGGTCGCGTCGGCAAGAAGCTCTCGTACACCCGTCCAGGCGCCGTACGAGAGCACAACGATCGCGCCGAGCGAGAACAGGATCCAACCGATCCCGCGCTCGAGGCGGCTGTATACCGAGGCCCAGTAGTCACTCCAGACCTCTTCCGGAGCAGGTCGCAATGCCATCGCTTCCGTCACCTCCTTAACTCGCTGGAAACGCGCCGACTCAGCGCGCAGAGCCGGGTGCTCGTCCAGCAGACGTTCGAGTTCACCGCGCTCGCCGCCGGCCAGCTCGCCGTCGATCGATGCCATGATCAAGCGGCGGGCGCGTTCCTCTGGGCTTCTGACTTCCCTGTCGCTCACAACACGCCCTCCAATTCAGCGGCGAGGTTCCGGCGGGCAGTATAGAGGCGCGACATGACGGTTCCGATCGGAATACCGAGCAGCTCGGCGATCTCGCGATAGCGGAGCCCCTCGAACTCTTTCAGAACCAGCACCTCGCGCTCACGTTCCGGCAGTCTCTCGATCGCGGCCTGCACCAGAGCGCAAAGCTCGGATCGCTCGGCTGAACGCGCCGGGTCGGACGCCGCGGCCTTGGCTCCGGCCTGGTTCATCAGCCAGGGTGTCGCCTCTTCCATTCGAACCCGTCGGGTGCGGCTGTCCCGCAGGAAGTTGAAGCAGAGCCGGCGAACGATCTGGTAGAGATAGCCGTAGAACGGCAGGTCGGGATCGAGATTGGTGCGTGCCCGGAAGGCGCGGGCGAACGCCTCCTGCGAGAGATCCAGGGCATCCTCGTGGGATCCCACCAGCCCCAGGGCGGCGTAGTAGGCGCGGCGCATATGGCGCGTCACCAGCTCGCCGAAGGCACGCCGGTCCCCCGCCCGGGCCCTTTGCACCAGGGCGCGCTCACTCGCCTCGCTCTGTTCCACCAATGCGATTTCCACTGCGAATCTCCGACCGCCGACGGTTCGTAGTAGGATACACACCAAGCTGGGCTTTATTCGCCAGCTTCACCAGCCCGGCGTGGTTCAGAACCGGGTG
>JBDHKT010000407.1:0-3430 GCA_039586255.1 Gemmatimonadota bacterium
GTCGCTGAGGGCGGTGCGCTCGTCGATCACGGCGCGCAACCTGGCCGGAAGGTTGGTCGTGATGTTGTCGACCCCGAGATCGATGAGGACAGACATCCGGCTCGGGTTGTCCACGGTCCAGACGTGGACTTCCTTACCGGCCCGCTGGATCGACGCCACGAGCTCTCTGGTGGTGAGCTGCTGCTTCAGGCTCAGGAAGTCTACATCGAGTCTCGCGAGGTTCCCGCGGGCCCCGTAGATCATGTAGCCGGTCCGCAGCGACGGGTTGAGGTTGCGGACCATCGCCAGGCCGGCCAGTTCGAGGGAGCTGACGAGCGCGCCGTCCGTGAAACCCTCGTCCTCGAGGATTTGCACGACGCGCTCGGCGAGATACTCGTCGTGCCCGTTGAACTTGAGCTCGATGTTCAGCTTGATACGGCCGCGGGCGACCTCGATAGCCTCCTGCAGGGTGGGCACCCGCTCGCCCGCGAACTGCGGAGCGAACCAGCTCCCCGCATCTAGCTCCCGGAGCTCGGCGTAGCTGATCTCCCAAATCTTCTGGTCGACACGGGCGATGCGCATGAGATCTTCGTCGTGGATCACGACCACCACGCCGTCCGCCGTCTCCTGTACATCGATCTCCGAATAGTCGGCACCGTCCTCGATGGCCGCTTCGATGGCGCTCAGCGTGTTCTCGGGAGCCCGCAGCGAGCTACCGCGATGCGCGGTGACTTCGACCGGCCGCTCGAACTCAAGCCTGTTGATCGCCGCCAGCGAGATCAGCGCAGCGATCGCCACGACGGCGACGGCCGCGCTGGCCACGGCCAGGCGTGAACTCCGGCGACGCGCGGGCTCCGGACGATCGGCAGCGACGAGAAGGGCCTCGGGCTGCCCCTCGCCGAAACCGCCCCCCACGCGGTGGTACAGGTGAGTGATCAGAAGGCCGTTCACCGACAGGCCCGTGAGTGTCACCAGCTCCATCGCCAGCACGTAGACGGCCACCAAGACGACGATCCCCACGAGTACCACATCGAGGCTCCCGCCGAGCCTCGCAAGTACGGTTTTCGCGGCGAGGTCGAAGGCTCCTGTAGCGACGAACGGCGCTGCCACCATGACCAGCGTCCAGGTCACGAGCACGCCGGTAACGCGCCGCCACCGGCCACGCATGAGCCGGCGGCTGGTGCGCAGTGCGCTCAGCGGACCCGTGCCCTCGAACAGCAGAACCGGGACGGAGAAGATCCAGCGGAGGTACAACACCAGGAACACGACCGCGGCGCCGGCGAGCAGCACTGCGATGACGCTGATACCGACCCAGAAGACGGCCGGTCGCGCGGCCAGGTAGTAGTTGATGTCGTGGCGTAGCGGGAGCAGCAGATAGGCGATGCCGGCGAGGGCGGCGAACGGGGCCAGCGCGAGGCCGTAGAGGACGGCCTGCAGAGCCCCGAGCCCCACCAGGGACGGCAGCCTTCGAGCCGTGACTCGGAGGGCTTCGATGGCCGAGACTTTGCCCCCCGTGATCGCTCTCGCACTCATGACCGTCAGCCCCGCCTGCCCGGCGAAGACGAGGGCCAGAGTGACGGCGGCAGAGACGAAGAGCGCCGTCAGGCCAATCGGCGACAGCGCGAACGAGAGGAGCTCGGCGTTGCTAACCGACACCCGGCCGGCGGCCGAGAGCAGAGCGGCCGCCGCCCAGCCGGCGATCGGCGCGATTACAGCTGAGCCGAGGACCTTGAAGCAGAGGTCGTAGGCCAAGAAATGCGCGAATTCGCGACGGAAATCACGCCAGACACGCGGGACCAGGCCGCTCAGGTCAGACACCGCAGCAAGGGAACCCTCCACCCATATGTTGTCAAGCCGCTATCCCGCAAAGATTGCGCTATAAGTCCCTATTTTCTAGTTTTTTAAGCCGATCGAGGCATCCGGAAGCTGCCTCCCGGAACCCCCGTTCCCTCCCCCACTTCGGCACGGTGACAGAACGCCAGATCGCAGGCCAGTCCTCGGACTGTCCCGCCGACGTATCGACCCAAGGGGGAAATGACGGACGACCCGGTCGTCCAGAGCCAGCATGACCCAGCGGCGGAGGAGAACCCAGCTTCGATGCAGTACGCGGACCTCGTAGACCTCCTGGAACACATAGGCAAAGACCCCTCGCGCCTGATCTTCGAGGACGAGCTGACGGGCATCCACAACCGCCGCTTCCTGCTCAGTTACCTGGAGCACAAAATCCGCTGGGAGCGGGACGACGACTACCCGCTCTCCCTGTTGATGATCGACCTCGATCAGTTCAAGCAGATCAACGACACTCACGGGCACGACACCGGCGACCAGGCGCTGACCTGGATGGCCACGCTGGTGAAAGAGGTTGGCGGCGAGCAGGGACTGCCGGTCCGCTACGGCGGTGACGAGTTCATGCTCCTGCTCCCCAAGTCCAGCCGCCGGGAGGCCCGGGAGATGGCCGACCGGCTGCTACAGAGATGCCGCGACCGACCCTTCCGGCTGCGCGACGCCGACCTGACCGTGCCGATCAACATGAGCATCGGGTTCGCCACAGCACCGGAAGACGCCACGAACGCCAAGGAGCTATTCCAAGCCGCCGACACGGCTCTCTTCCACGCAAAGCAGTCGGGGCGAAATCAGGCGGCCAGCGCAGCCGAGATCGACCCCGAGAAGGTCTTCCAGAAGACCGCGCTCTACCGTCTGAGGGCTACGGGCATCGCAGGGCGCGACGAAGAGATGGGCGTCGTCTCCGAGGCGCTGCAGGCCGTGTCGCGCGGGGAGAACCACTTCCTGGTCATCGAGGCGGGCCCCGGTATGGGGAAGACGACCTTCGTCGATGCGGTTCGCCGCAATCTGGCCGGCGACGACACATTCTGCACCGTCAAGGTCGTCGGCGACCAACAGGAGGCCTACCGCCCCTATTACCTGGCTCGAGCTGGTCAAGGAGCTGGGCAAAGATGAAGTCGGGTACCTGGCGCGCGTCCTGCCGCAATTCGGCGACGAATTGGCTAGCCTGGGCGAAGGTGACGGATCCGCTCGGCAGGGCATCTTCGCCACTCTCGCCCAGTGCCTCCCCCGCGCCGCCGACTTCCGACCCACCGTTCTCATCATCGACGACCTTCATTTCGCCGATGAGGCCACCCTGCTGCTGCTCCGGGTACTCGCCCAGCGCAAGAAGGTCCCGCTCCTCGTCTGCGGCTCGTCGATGGAGCTGCTCAAGCTCAACGGCGAAGAGGATGCCTCTCCTCTGGAACGCTTCTGCACCGTCCGTCAGGCGGCGCTCGCACTCCGCCGGGTCGCCCTTCAGCCGCTGCAGGAGGAGGCCATCTCGGAGCACCTGAAGACGGTGTTCCCGCGCCTGAGAACGCCGGAAGGCTTCATCCCCGAGCTCGCCGGTATCACCGGGGGCAACCCGCTGTTCCTCGGCGAGATCATCCGCAAGCTGGTGAACGAC
>JBDHKT010000408.1:0-2895 GCA_039586255.1 Gemmatimonadota bacterium
AGAGGACCGGCGGCTGGAAGCTGACCAAGAGCTTCGCCGTCCACCAGGCGACGGCCAGGCCGAGTACTCCGCCCAAGAACCCCAGCAGCACACTCTCGGTTAGCAGCTGTCGAATGAGGCGCCCGCGTCCGGCGCCGATCGCCAACCGGACCGCGATCTCCTTGCGCCGGGCGAGTGCCCGGGCGAGCAGCAGGTTCGCCAGGTTCGTACAGACGATCAACAACAGCAGGCCGACAACGGTCATCAGAAGCGCCGCGACCGGAACCAGCGCGCGGTCGATCATCGGATGCAGCCTGACATCGTTGGTCGGGATGACCGGGAAGCGCCGACCCTCGTTGCTCTCCGGGTAGGTCTCGGCCAGCTGGCCGGCCAGCACGTCGAGCCCGGCCTGCGCCTGCTCGGCCGTCACACCGGGTCGCAGCCGTCCTTTGACCAACAAGTAGCGCGAGCCGCGGTCATCGAGCAGTTCGTCGGCCGCGGCGAACGACGCGCTCGCGTTGAGCGGAATCCAGAGCTCCGCAGAAAAGCCCATCAGGAGCCCCTTGAACTCCGGTGGCAACACGCCGACGATCTCGAACGGCCGGCCCCTCACCCGCAACGTTTGCCCCAGCACGCGGGGATCGGAGGCGAAGCGGCGCTTCCACAGGCCGTGACTGATCACGATTACCGGCGGCGCGCCGAGCGCATCGTCTTCCCCAGAGATGAAAACACGCCCGACAGCCGCGGGCACACCGAGCACGTCGAAGTAGTTGCCCGTCACAGACTCACCGAACATGACCTCAGAGCGCGTCCCCATGTTCACGCTGAAGAAGTCCGCCGTGTAGGCAGTGACTCCCGAGAACAGGTCGTCTCGAGCCCGGATATCGAGGTAGTCGGGATAGGCCTGGGTGATCGGGACGTCGTCGTCCTCTTCCTGGGAATAGATCTCCACCAACCCCTCGGGAGACTCGACCGGCAGCGGACGGAGCAGGACGGCGTTGACGATGCTGAAGATCGCGCTGTTGGCGCCGATCCCCAGCGCCATGGTCAGCAACGCGATGGCGGCGAATCCCGGGCGCTGCAACAGCCGGCGCACGGCGTAGCGCAGGTCGGCAAGAAGGGTGTCCATAGTTTAAGAGAGCAGCCTTACCGGTTCAGTGGACTGGAGGAATCGCACCCACACAGTCCCATACGGAGCCGGTACCGGATGGGTGTCAGATCCGGCACGCCGGGCGTGGCGGTGGACCGATCTAGGAACCGGGTGCGGCCTGAGTTTGTTCTAGGCGTGTCAGAGCCAGTGCGGAGGGACGTCCAATCGACAGGAGAGGAGGAAGGATGAGCAGACGCAAGCAGCTGGCCGCGCGCCACGCTCGGATCCTCGCCGCCGGACTGGGGATCTCCCTCGCTGTACACGGCGTGGTGCTGGGTCTGGGAAGCTTGAAGACCTGGGAAATCGAGGGCGCGGGCCCCTTGCAGGTCGTAAACATCGTGGACCCGGACCGCATACCTGAGCCGCCCGAGAGCGCTTCGGAGAGTGCAGCGGCCGAGGCCGCGGCCGGCGGCTCCTGGCTGGCCGCCGAGTACGTGGTCGTAGCGCTCGATGTGCCCGCGCCGAGCCTGAGCGAGTACGAGGCGGTGCTGGCAGCGGCGACTTCGGGCGCGCTCAGCCAACCGCTCGTCCCGCGCCCACGCATCACAGCCGCGGCTCTCGATTCGGATTTCACTCCGATCCACCTGACGCCGACAGCCGTGCTGGCGTCGAACAGCGGCGGCCAAGGCAAGCGCAGTGGTGGTAGTGGTGGCGGCGGCGTGAGCGTGACGTTGGGCGGCGCCGGCGCCTGCGGACCGGCGCCGGCAGGCATCCTGGGGCGAGGTCCGGGTCGTAGGGTGGGAGTTAGGTGATTCGGTGATTCGGGGATTCGGGGAGGTGAGGAAGGTACAGGATTGTCGATAACCCTGTTTCTGAGCTTCCCTACCTCCCGAACTCCCCGAATCCCAACCCCAACTCCCATCCCCCGAATCCCCGAATCCCCGAATCCCAAACTCCCAAGTCCTTGACCCGGCAAACGGATGTCGCGAAGATATAGATAGAGGGACGCGCGCTGCCCACTCAGAGAGTACGGCTAAGCCGGTAGTATCTCACTCGTTGGGAGGAGGAAGATGGACCGCCGCGCCCGCAATACGCTCCACGCTCGGATTCTCGTCGTCGGCCTCGGCGTATCGGTGCTGGTGCACGCAGCACTGCTGGGGTTTGGACGCCTGAACTTCCTGAAACGTAGCCCAGGGAACACAACCCTGAGCGTGATCACGCTGCCCGAACCGGAGCCCCCCGAGGAGAGTTCGGGCGGAGAGGCGGAGCCGTGGCAGCTGGCCCTCGAGCTGAGCGAGAGCGAGCTGGAGGCCGTCCTCGACCTGAGCGAGTACGACGACGTACTGGCGGAGGCAACCTCTAGAGATCCGCTGACGCCGGTGGTGCCGCGGCCGCGGCTGACGGTGCACTTGATGGAGTCCGGGTTCACGCCGCTCCGGGTGCCACGACCGGATCGTCTCACCCGCAGAGGCGGAACCGTGAACACGAGCGGGCCGAGCGGCGGCATGGGCGGAGTGATCATCGTCGTGGGTGGCGGCGGCATGGGGCCGATCGACGACTGCACGCCGTCGGGGATCGGGGGCCGGAGACCACGAGGCGGCAGGCGCCCGATCGGGCCAGTACGATAGTTCCTACCGAGTCGAAGCTGTAACGCAGCGGGCAGGTGGGAAGAAGGCGGCCACCCAGAAGGGTGGCCGCCTTGTATATGTGGCAACTCAGGCGTCGCACTACACCTCAGTGTCGGTCCTTGAACTGCTCGTAGAGGCGCGTGTGCTTGTTGTCCGCCAGTGAGACTTCGACGCCGTTGATGAACGCCCGCTCGACGT
>JBDHKT010000409.1:0-2890 GCA_039586255.1 Gemmatimonadota bacterium
AAGGTGAGGACTGCCAGGGCGAAGTAAGTCGGCCCGTGCGAGGAGGTCGACTGGTCGAGCTGTCGTTTCGTCACTGGCGCCCTGATATTGTTGTCGCGTCTGGCTATCGGTCGGCGGCACGGAAGCTACCGGGTCATCGCCGGAACACAAGCGCCCCCTAGTCTCAGGAGCCAACCGAGGATGGCTGAAACAGGACACGCGGTGATACGAGCGGCACTCGTCCCCGTAAGGTTGGAGCCCAATGTGCGGGCCGAGCTGGCCTCGCAGGAGCTGTTGGGCGCCGTCCTTCGAGTGCTGGAACGGAGCGGCGACTGGGCCCGCGTTACCGGCGAGGACGGCTACGAGGGTTGGGTGCAGGAGGGCGGGCTCATCTATTGCGCGGCCGAGGTGGCGGAGGCCTGGTGGGACGATGCCGGCGGTCGGCCGGCCGTGGCACTCGACGCGACGCTGGCCGACGAGGCCGGTCGCGTCATCGCCCGGCTCCCGTGGGGTGCCCGGGTCGCCGTGGCCGGCGGCCTGGTACGCCTGCCCGACGGGCGCGAGGGGCGCCTGCTCGAGGGGCGGCTGGTCGATTGGAGCGAGCGGGCCCGGGATTTTCCGGCCGAGGCGCCGGCCGTCGTCGCCACGGCCTGGGAGTGGCTTAGCGTACCGTACCTCTGGGGTGGCCGTACTCGTTGGGGGACCGATTGCTCCGGCCTCGTCCAGGCGGTCCACCGACTGCATGGATTCGTACTGCCGCGCGACAGCTACCAGCAGGCCGAGATCGGCGAACGGATCGATGCCGGGCCCGGTTTCGAGGCATGCCGCCCGGGCGATCTGCTCTTCTTCCACGGTCGCGACTCCGACCGAATCGTCCACGTCGCACTGTCGCTCGGTGGTGCTGCGATACTCCACGCTGCGGAGTCCAACGGTGAAGTCATGCCCGATGACCTTGCCGGTGGTTCCGACCTGCAGCGGTCGCTCGCCGACAGGTTGTCCGGGGTGCGTCGCCTGTTCGGATAGTGGTCGCCGGCGGGCGGTCTCGCTTCGGATACACCACCTTCGCTCGACCCGCCCGCGCGGCTCCCAGACCGGCCGCGAGGCTGACCGCTCGCTGGGTCGGTCGCGATCGCCTGCCGCACGCCCCCCAAGCGAGCGGAACGCTCTCAGTGTTCGAGGCCGACGACGCGGTACTCGCGACCGTCCCAGTGCAGGTAGACGGTCGCCGCGCGGTTGGCCACACCCTCTCGGCTCGCAACGAGACGCAGGATAGCGAAATCCTGCTCGGCGGCGGGAGCGTCGCCGGGACGCCGCCGCAGCTCGATACTGACAGCCTGACGGTGCCCGGAATCGGCGGCCCGGTCGCCGCTGCCGCGCGTGCCGGAAGCGGGGTCATCGAAGCGCCAGAAGTAGCGCGTCTCTCCCGGCTCCCATACGCCAGCATCCAGGCCCAGGTCGTCGAAGGCCAACTGGAGCGTCCCCGGGCCGGAGCCGCGGCTCATCGCCACTTCGACGTTCTCGATCGGCGTCACCTGCGCATACCAGTGTGACACAACCATGTCGCGCCGCCGGATCAAGATGTCCGTTAGCGCTTCCGCCGCCTCCTCCGGGAGGCGGCCTGCCTCCACGGCGGCGGCGATCTGCGCGTTGCTGAACGATCCGACGAGCTTCGCGCCCCAGTATCCGTCACGAGGCGTTCGCTTGTTGAACGCCTCATTCGGCCAGTTCGCCTTCCAGCTGCGGGGCTCGAAGGTCTCGAGCGGGATCCAGCCGAGCGTCGGGTGAATCTCTTCGGGCTGGTACTCTTCCCAGCCCACCTCCAGGAAGCCGAAGGTGAGCATGCGGCCGAGGGTCGCCCAGATGTCGAAGTTGTACTCGCTGCCCTCGCGCGGTTTGTGAGAGCGGATCGTACCGCTGCCCAGAGTCGCCGCGAAGTCGATGAGGTAGTGACGCACGTATCCGGGCGGATCGATGAATACGTCCATCGTGTTGGCGAAGCGCATGTCGACGTGGTTCAGCCAAGACGACATGACGTACAGGCCCCGCAGCTCGCGCCGGGACTCGTGCCGGTACCAGTCGTTCGGGTCATCGGAGCGCACGCCCGAAAACAGAAACGGTCCGAGCGGCCTACCGGGTACGTACTTGCTGGCCAGAGCGAGGTAACGACCGTCGGGGAGCGTGTCCGTGCCGTCTAGAACAAGGTAGATGTCGTCCTTGCTCATCGGCCGCTCGTCGAAGTCTGTCTCGATTACCGCATCCTGGTCCAACGCCAGGCTCGAGACATCGAAGACCACGATAACGTCCTCGGGCGTGTGATAGCCGGCCGCCCAGAATAGCCGCGACGATATCACGCCGGCGGCGCTGGCGAGCTGGAGGTTCCCCTTCGGATCGAACTTGAACAGGAACGTGTCGCCCCGGGCATCGCGAACCGTGAAGCCCGGCGAGATGCCCGCGGTCTTCCCGCCGATGACGGTGAGGGTGTTGTTGGTGTCGGGGCCTCTAGTGGTCGGCCCCCGCGCGACCCCCTCCGGCGATATACGCCGGCGCCCGTTGCGGTGCTCGAACCAGGCCGAGTTGACTACGTCGTCGAAACGCGTGACGTTCAACGCCTCGTGCTCGGCCCCCAGCAACCTGCGGATGCTGAGGGCGTGGCCGATCTCACCGCTCACCGAGGCGTCGACCAGTCGCTCGACCTCGTCCGGATTCCTGGCCGCCGGCGGATCACTGGGCAGCGTGTCCGCGTACGGGATGGGCTCGAGCCGGTTGGGAACTGCGGGTCGCGATCCGCAGCCCGTCGCTGCGGCGAGGGCGCAGAGGAGCAGGGGTAACAGCGGAGCCCATCCCGGGTCGCTGTCTCTGCGCACTCGTTCGCCCCGCTCGATCATCGCCATCAGAATGCCCAACTGAAGTT
>JBDHKT010000410.1:0-2879 GCA_039586255.1 Gemmatimonadota bacterium
GGGGAGCCTGAGCGGCAGTGTCCTGGGCGGACGGGCTCGCCGGGGCGGCAATTTCCCCGGCACCCGCTTGCCCCGGGGGCCATCCCATGGCCAGAATGACGGCAGCGCCGCCGGAGAGAGCGAGCTTCAGGCGCACCTTATGGCCGTAATCGGTGTATTAGCTCGGGACAGATTCCGCTGGGTTCTCGACAGACAATGAAGATACTGAGGCGCTACATACTTCGCGAGCATATCGGGCCCTTCGTCGCGGCGAGCGGCGTTCTCACGGGCCTGATGCTGCTCAACCAGCTCGCCAAGCGATTCGGCGACCTGGTCGGCAAGGGGCTGCCCTGGTACGTGATCGGCGAGGTCTTCGGCCTGTCGGTCCCGTTCATCGTCGCCATGACTATGCCGATGGCCGTCCTCGTAGCGGTCCTCTACACGTTCAGCCGCCTGAGCAGCGACAACGAGATCACAGCGGTCAAAGCGGGGGGGGTGGGTCTCCTCCGTCTTGCGCTCCCTGTGCTCGTAGCATCCGCCGTGGTCGCAGTCGCTATGGTAGCGTTCAACGATCGCGTCCTCCCCGAGTCGAACCACAAGCTTCGGGCACTGCTCTCCGACATCGGCAGGAAACAGCCGACGTTCCAGCTTCGCGAGCGCGTCATCAACGAGGTCGTGGACAACCAGCTCTTCCTGCAGGCGGCACGGATCGACCGATTGCGGAGCGTGCTCTGGGACCTGGTCATCTTCGACGTCGGCCGACCGAACACCAGTCGGACGATCTATGCCGATTCCGGTTACATGGCCTTCAACGAGACACAGACGGACCTTTACCTAACCCTCTACGACGGCTCGATGCATGAGCTGGACACCCGCAAGCCCAGCCTCGCGCAGCGCACCTACTACTCGAGGCAGGTGATCCGCGTCATCGGTGTGACGAACGAGTTGGAACGCGGCCGCGGCGCCGATTGGCGCGGCGACCGCGAGATGAACATCGCCATGATGCGGGCGCAGGTCGAGGAACGACGCGAGCGACTCGTTCAGCTCGACGACACGCTGGACGCCTTGATCGCCCTGGCCAACCCGATCCGCGTCAGCCGGCCGGAGGTAGACAGGGCTACCCATGCGATTCCATTAGACGCACAAACCGCCGACCCGCCGGATGTCGAAGGCGACGAGGCCGCCGCACACGACGAGCGGTCTCCCGACCGACCCGCGGGCGCCGCGCGCCCGGCCGAAGACATGCAAACGAGCGACTCGCCCGAGCGGCGCACGACGAGCGCCCAAGAACTCAGGACGCGGTTGAGACCAGCGCGCCGGCCACCCTACCCTCCGGACGGCAACGCGCTCAGCTTCGCGGCCCGCATGCGCGGCGAGCTCGAACGTATTGCTAACCGTCGCGACCTTCAGCGTCGCGAGTACAACAGGTACTCGGTTGAGATTCAGAAGAAGTACGCGATTCCGGTCGCCGCCATCGTCTTCGTGTTGATCGGAGCGCCGATCGGCGTCCGCTTCCCGCGCGGCGGCATCGGCATGGTGATCGGCGTAAGCCTGACGGTCTTCTGCGTCTACTACGTCTTCCTGATTGGCGGTGAGGAGTTCGCAGACAGAAACCTGGTGTCACCTTTCTGGGCGATGTGGACGCCCAACGTCATCTTCGCCGCCCTCGGTTGTGCCATCCTCTACATCGTCTCGCGCTCCGGCACCCGGCGCGTCCATCCCATACTCGGCCGGCTGCGCGGTCTGTCCCGCTCGCGCCGGCGTGCCGCAGCAGACGAGGCCGCGGCATGAGGACCCTCGACCGCTACGTGGCAGGCCTTTACATCAAGGTCTTCGTGATCTGCGTCGTCGGGGCGCCGCTGATGTTCATGATCATCAAGTTGACCGACGACATCGACAACTATCTCGCCCGCGGGCTACCGGTCAAGCAGATCTTCCTCGCCTACGTGTACGATTTTCCGTACCAGATGGGCCTATCCTTCCCCGTCGCCAGCCTGTTCGGCGCCGTGTTCACGGTCGCCCTCATGAGCCGCTATTTCGAGGTAACCGCGGCAAAGGCCAGTGGAATCAGCTTCTACCGGGTCATCGCGCCGTTGATCGTGCTTGGCGCGCTGGTGAGCATCGGCGGCTTGGCCCTCGGCGAACTGGTTCCGGTGACCAACCGTCTCCGAGCCGAGGCGCTCGGGGAGCACGGGGCCAGGAGCCGCAGCACCCGCATGAGGTTCGTGTACGGCGCCGACGGCGGCCGAGCGTACACGGTGCGACGGCTAATGGCTAGTACGGGCCGGATCGACGACATAGTCATCGACCGCGAGGGGACGGGGCCGGAGTACCCGACTTACAGGGTCTTCGCGCCGGTGGCGACGTGGGCGGAAGGGCGCTGGCAGCTGCGCCGAGGCCATCTCCACTATTTCCCACAGCGAGACCAGGCCGTCAGCTTCGCGTTCGACTCACTCTACCATCGCGATTTCTCGGAGTCGCCGCAGGCGCTGTTGGCGGAGCCGAAAGACCCCGAAGAGATGGACTACCGCGAGCTGGGCACTTTCATCGAGTCGATCCGACGCTCGGGCGGCGACGCGCGCAAGCTGATCGTCGAACGGGAGCTGAAGATCGCCTTCCCGATGTCCTGCCTGATCGTGGTACTCTTCGGCTCGGCGTTGGGCATGGCCACGGGCCGTCGTGGACCGGCCATGGGAATAGGCATAGCCCTGGCTACCGTGCTCCTCTACCTGATCGCCGTCCGGATCTCCCAGGGGATGGGCGCCGGCGGAGTCATCCCTCCGATCGTGGCTGCCTGGCTGCCCAACACGCTGTTTCTCGGTGTGGGGCTCTCGCTGCTGGCGCGCACGAAAACGTAGCGCGATTACTGTTTCAACCCAGATCCTGCAATTTGCCGAGAA
>JBDHKT010000411.1:0-2874 GCA_039586255.1 Gemmatimonadota bacterium
TCCAGCATCTGCTGGATGAGCGGGATCGTCTGGAAGTACGTCCCGTCATCGCCGTTGGGCTCGAGCCCGATGCGGGCGGCCTCGGCCGCCAGGTACTCGGTGGCCAGGTAGTTGCCGAGGGTGCCCGACTCGCGTCCCATCATCGAGTCGTGGGCGAAGGCCGTGAGATGCCTCTCCAAATCAGCGGTCGTGATGGCCGCCGCCGTGGCGCCGGCCGCGGCCGCGGTACCGCCCTCCGGCGCCGGCGCCTCGGGCGAAGGCGAGGACGAGCATGCGAGCGCTGCGACTACAACGGCTAGCGAGATGAACCGTGAGTATTCCACAACTCTGCTCCCGGGCAATAGGTTAGTGAATCAGGCAACGCCCGCGCCGACGAATTGCAATTCGTACAGCCGGGCGTACAGCTCGCCTCTCTCGAGTAGCTCCTCGTGCGATCCTTCTTCGACCAGCTCGCCGTGGTGCATGACCAGGATGCGATCGGCGTTTTGCACCGTGGACAGCCGGTGTGCGATTACCAGGCTCGTGCGGTCGCGCATCAACTCCTCGAGGGCCGACTGGATCTGCGCCTCGACCTCCGAATCGACCGAGCTGGTCGCCTCATCGAGGATGAGGATCCTGGGGTCGAATGCCAGCGCTCTCGCGAACGATAGCAGCTGCCGCTCGCCTACGCTCAGGCTCGAGCCCCGTTCGCCCAGTGGCTGGTCGTAGCCGTCGGGCAGGCGCCGGATGAAGCGGTCGGCGCCGACGCGTTGCGCCGCCGCCTCCACCCGCTCGTCCGAGATCTCGTCGTCGCCCATGCGGATGTTGAAGCGGGCGCTGTCGCTGAACAGGTAGACGTCCTGGAGGACGAGCTTCATCGCCTGGCGTAGCTCGCGCTGCTCGAACTCGCGGATGTCGACACCGTCGAGGAGGATCGCGCCCTGCTGCGGATCGTAGAAGCGCATCAGCAGGTTGATGAGCGTCGTCTTGCCGGCGCCCGTGTGCCCGACCACGGCCAGTCGCTCGCCGGGACGCGCGGCGAACGATACGCCCTTCAACACCCAGTCGGGCGGTGTGCCGTCGTCCTTGTGGCCGGCCTTGTTGTAGGCGAACCAGACGTCGCGGAACTCGAGCTCGCCGCGTACCGGCCGGGGCAGGTGACGCGGGCGCTGCGGGTCGGGGACCGTCTGCTCGGCGTCGAGCAGCTTGAAGGTGCGCTCCGAGCTGGCCATGGCGCTCTGCAGGATGTTGAACTTCTCAGACAGGTCCTGGATCGGGCGATAGAATCGCCGGACGTACTGGAGGAACGCCGCGATGACGCCGACGGTGAGGGTGCCTTCCAGGGCGTGCATACCGCCGTACCAGAGGACGAGCGCGACGGCGACGGCCGCCACGATCTCGATGAGCGGCCAGAACAGCGCGTAGTAGTGGATGGAGCGCAGGTGCGCCTGCAGGTGGTCGCGGTTGACCTCTTGGAACTTCTCGAGTTCGGGATCCTCGCGTCCGAACAGCTGCACAACGCTCATTCCGGTGATCCGCTCCTGCAGGAACGCGTTGATCCGCGCCAGCCGCACTCGGATATCGCGATACGAGCGTCGCACGTTCACCCGGAACCAGTAGGCGGCGGCCCAGACGAGAGGAATGACCGTGAAGGAGACCAGGGCCAGCTTCCAGTTCATGGCGAGCATGATGGCGACGATGAACGCCAGGGTGAAAACGTCGCCGAAGATCGCCACCACGCCGGAGGTGAACATCTCATTCAGCACTTCGACGTCGCTGGTCAGCCGGGTCATCAGCCGGCCCACCGGGTTGCGGTCGAAGAATCGCAGACTCAACCGCTGTAGCTGGGCAAAGATCTGGGTGCGCAGGTCGAACATGACCCGCTGGCCGATCCAGGTCGTGAGGATCGTCTGCGCGTAGCTGAGCAGCAGAGCGAACACCAGGGAGAGCGTATAGATTCCGGCCAGGATCGCGAGTAACGTCATGTCCCGTGCCGGGATCGCGTCGTCGATGGCGACGGCAGTCAGATACGGCCCGACCAGCTCGAGGCCGGAGGCGGCGACCAGCATGATCACGGCCAGCGCCACCTTGAGTCGATAGGGCTTCAGGTAGCGGAGCAGCCGCCGCATGAGGCGCGCGTCGTACGCCCTGCCGAGGGTCTCTTCCTCGTGGAAGTCGAGGTCTGGTGCTGTCTGCATAGGAACCGAAGCTACGGGGGATTGGCCATTGCGGGAAGAGGGAGGTCGGTGGGAATTCTCGAACGTCGAGCAAGGGACCAGTGGAACAGGGGAGGTGGGGAGGTATAGAAGTGTTCCCGCTTCCCCACCTCCCCTGTTCCACTGGTCCCCGAATCGATCTTCGAGAATTCCCAATAACATTGGCAATTGCTGTAAATTGGCATAAATGGAAGAGTTCATTCGGGTTAGAGGCGCCAGCCAGCACAACCTGAAATCGATCGACCTCGATATTCCCCACCGTTCGTTCACGGTGGTGACGGGGCCCTCGGGTTCGGGGAAGTCGTCGCTCGTCTTCGACACGATCTTCGCCGAGGCGCAGCGCCGCTACGTCGAGTCGCTGTCCACCTACGCCAAGCAGTTTCTCGAGCGGATGCAGAAACCGGCGGTCGAGTCGCTCGACGGGGTGAGCCCGGCGGTGGCGATCCAGCAGAAGAACCCGACCAAGACCAGCCGCAGCACTGTGGGCACCGCCACGGAGGTCCACGACTACCTCAGGCTGCTCTGGGCGCGGGTGGGCCGCACCTACTGCCCGGGGTGCGGTCGCGAGATCAAGCCCGATACCGTGGGTACGGCGGTCGACCGGGTGCGCAAGCTCCCCAAGGGGACGCGCATCCAGGTCGGCTTCCCGCTGCCGCTCTCGTCGGAGGTGACCGACGAG
>JBDHKT010000412.1:0-2872 GCA_039586255.1 Gemmatimonadota bacterium
GTCGCTCGTTGGCGATGTGACCAATTCGGGCGAGCGACCGACGATTGATGTATAGCTCTCCGGGTCCGTCGCGCCTTCGGTGCCGATGACCAGGAGCCTCGAGTCCGACCGCAGTTGCAGTCGCTCACGCGCCTTCGCGTCCTGCATGACCGCCAGCGCTCCCGCCAGCCCCGCGGCGCCCGACTCACCGGCGACGATCCGGGGATCACCACCTGCGCCTTCGGCCAGGAGTCGCATCGCCGTTTCCGCCGCGGCGTCGGGTATGGTCATGAAGTGGTCGGCGCCGTGCTCGAGGATCTTCCAGGCGAGCAGTGAGACCTCGCCGGCGGCCAGTCCGGCCATGATTGTGTCGTAGTCGCCGGGGACGGGTGTCGGCCGCCCGGCCTCCGCACTTCTGAGCAGGGGATCCGCCGAGTCGGGCTCTACTACGACGGTGACCGGGCGCTCCTCCCCCCAGGTCTCCCAGAGGTGGGCGCAAACGGCGGCCGCCAGGCCGCCGACCCCGCCCTGCACGAAGACGTGCGATGGCCGCTCGCCGTGCGGCAGCTGTTCCAGGATCTCGGCCACCATGACCGAGTAGCCCTGCATGACGTCGCGCGGGACGTCCATGTATCCCGGATACGAGGTGTCGGAGACGACAAAGCGCCCCTGGCGGCGGGCGTCGTCATCGCAGCGACGCACCGCCTCGTCGTAGTTACCCGAGGTCCGCAACACCGTTGCTCCGTGAGATGCGATGGCTGCGACGCGTGCTTTGCTGGTCACGGCGGGTACGTAGATGGCGCAACGGCATCCGAACATCTCGGCGCCCCAGGCGACGGAACGGCCGTGGTTGCCTGCTGTCGCGCAGGTCACGACCAGTCCCGATACGATTGTCCGACCTTTCACCTCGCGTGCCAGAACGCGTTGGACGCCGTAGGCACCCCCCAAAGCCTTGAAACTGTTCAGGCCGAAACGCCCGGATTCGTCCTTGTAGTAAATGGCCGCGAGTCCAAGGCTCTCGGCGAGCCCGCGCAGACGATGGAGTGGCGTCGCTACGTAGCCGGGCCAGGATTCGATCTCCCTCCGGGCACCAGCGTTTCGCGACAGACTGAGGATGGTGCGCTCGGTCTCGCCGTAAGGCCGGCCGCGGTCGAATCCGCGGTTTGTTAGCAGTCGGAAGGGAAAGCGAGTATCGGCTAGCGTGGCCGGACCCTCAGCAGGTAGAGCCCGGACTTATCGGATTGGAATCGCACGATCCAGGTAGACCGGCGGGGCGACGGCACGCGACCCGGCTGACCCTGGAACATGATGTTGTTCTCTACCTCTGCCAGCAGCATCCCGTCCTCGGTGGTACCCACACCGCCCAGTTCGTAGCGAATTCGCACCCGCGGACCTTCGAATATCCGGCTGAACATGCGCCACTCACGCTCCGGAACGCGGCCGCCGAACAGGCGTGCGATCGCCGTCGAGTCCCTCGCTTCGACGGCGCGGACCAGGCCGCCGACGACTCGGTTGACCGCCGCCCGCTCCGCGACCCCGGCCGGGTAGAGGGTTGGTGCTCCTTCGCCCACGGCGTCTGCCGGTTCCGCCTCGTCGCCGACCGGCGCCTCGGTGCTGGGTGCGTCCACGGCGGCTGCCGGCTCGCCGGCGTCGCCGGCGTCGGCTACGGCGGTCTCCGCCGTCGTGCCGACCGCCGCTTCCGTTTCCGACTCCGTCGAAGCTGTCGAGACCGGCGCAACGCTCGCCGGTTCCTGCCCACCCGATTGGCCGGCACTCGCATCCTCGGTGACGGCTGCGTTCGAGTCGGGGGAGGCGACCGCTGCGTCTGCTGCACCCTCGCCTTCTTCCCCGCCGACGTCGCCCTCGGCGAGTTGCGACGACTCGTACGTCGCGGGCCAGGGCCGGAGATCGGGGAACGCCCAGAGCGCCGCGGCGGCGGCGACCACGGCGACCGTCGCCAGGGCGAGGGTTCGCCCGGACCGGCGGCGCATCTGAACTGTCATCGGTTCCGTAAGAGTCGTCGGCGAAACGGGAGCCGAGCCGGCTGTGATCACGGTCGGTGCCTCGGCCTGCGCCTCGAGAGCCGCCTGCACCGCGCGGAGGTCCGCGGCCAGCTCCGCCGCGCTCTGGTAGCGGTCGCCGGGATTCTTCTCCAGCGCTCTCAGGATGATCGCCTCGAGCCGTGCGTGGATCTCGATTCCCAGCTTCGAGAGCGGCACCGGCGCCGCGGTCTCGATCTTGTGGCAGATCCCACCCAGCGTTGGCGCCTCGAACGGGGAATGGCCGGAGATCAGCGTGTAAAGCACTCCGCCCACCGCGAATATGTCGACGCGGTGGTCCACCGACTTTCCAGCGACCTGCTCCGGGGCCATGTAAAGCGGCGTCCCCAACGAGACTCCGGTCCCGGTGATCTGCGAGCCCACCAGCTTGGCGATCCCGAAGTCGACGATCTTGATGTTGTCGTCCGGCGTGATCAGCAAGTTGGCGGGCTTGATGTCTCGGTGCACGATCTCCTGGGCGTGGGCGTAGGTCAGGCCCTCGCAGATCTGCAGCACGTAGCGCACCGCCCGCGACGGCGTCAGCGAGCCGGACACGCCCAGGACCTCACCCAGGTCGGTGCCCTCGAGGTATTCCATCACGAAGTAGGGGAGCCCCTCGTCGGTGCGGCCGGCGTCGAAGACGGTCACGATATGTGGGTGCTGCATCTGGGCGACGACCCGCGCCTCCCGATTGAATCGCTCCATCGCGTCGGCGTCGTATTGCGCCCAGGCCAGGACGACCTTGATCGCCACGAAGCGGTCGAGCTCGGGGTCGCGGGCCCGATATACGACCCCCATCCCACCTTTCCCGAGCGTTTCCACCACCTCGTAGCGACCGATCCGCTGGCTCATGG
>JBDHKT010000413.1:0-2872 GCA_039586255.1 Gemmatimonadota bacterium
GTCCAGGCCCACGAATGCACGAAGCCGTGGCCCTCCTTCGGGTAGATCGCGACCTCCCAGTTCTCCTTGCCCAGTTCCATCAGCCGTTCCGCGAGGCGCACCGTGTCCTGGAAGTGCACGTTCTGGTCGATCATGCCGTGACAGATGAGCAAGGCCCCCTGGAGCCCCTCGGCGTGATAAATGGGCGAGCTGCGCCGGTACGCCTCGGCGTCGTCCTGAGGCAGCCCGAGGATGCGGGACGTGTACCAATGGCTGTAGTACGCCCAGTCGGTAACCGGCCGCAGGGCCGCTCCGGCGGCGAAAGTCTCGGGCTCGGTGAACATCGCCATCAGCGTGATGAACCCGCCGTAACTTCCACCGTAGATCCCGATGCGCCCGGGCTCCACGTCCAGCTCGTTCACCAGGTACCGCGCGCCGTCGACCTGATCCGACAGATCGGTCCTGCCCATGTACTTGTGGATGGCGGTTCGCCAATCGCGGCCGTACCCGGCGGATCCCCGGTAATCGATGTCGAGCACTGTGTAGCCACGCTCGACCAACAAGTTGTGGAACATGAACTCCCGGTAGTAGCTGCTCCACCACTGGTGGACGTTCTGCAGGTAGCCGGCACCGTGGACGAAGATGACGGCGGCGCCGTTCGGCTCGTCGGGCCGATAAAGTCGCGCCGGCACGTCTTCGCCGTCCTGCGCCGGGAAGTAGACGCTCTAGGGCGCGCGCCAGGTGTGCGAATCGAACTGCGGCGTAGTCGAACTCGTGATCTGAACGTGACGCGAACCGGCGCGATTGTCCTGAAGGAAGAGCTCAGGCGGTCGGTTGGGCCACCCATGAAGCACGGCGAGTCGCCGGCCGTCTGGTGAGATAGCCACCGAGCCGCCGCCCGAGCCCTGCAGCGAACCGAAGTCCGTTACCAGGCGACGATCGCCGCCATCGAGGTTCATCCGGTAGAAGCCGCGCTCATGAGGACTGGCCTCGCTGGTTACCAGAAACCACTCCTTGTCGTCCGGCGATATCTCGGCCCTCACCACCTCCCAGGGACCGGTTGTGAGCGGCGTCGGCTCGCCGCCGCCTTCTGCAATCGTGTAGAGGTGGGCGAACCCGCTCGCCTCGGAGATGTACCAGACGTGGTCGCCGTCCGGCATCCAGCCGGCGGAGGTCCAGCCGGGGCCGCCGACCCAAGCATCGTCGTGCAGGTGGTCCAGCACCTTCGACTGACCCGTAGCCGCGTCCACCAGGAATATCCAGCGGTCCTGCAGGTCGTCCGAGAAGCCGACGGCGAGCAGCCGCTCGGACTCCTCAGACCAACCGCGCAAGTTGAGATTGACCTGGCGGTCCTCCTGGCCGTGATCGATCCACACCACCTCTCCGGTCATCAGGTCCATGACGCCCAGCTTTCCGCTACTCTGCTCGTCGCCGACGAATGTGCGCTTACGCGGGGCCTGGCGGGTGTAACCGTCCTCGGTGACATAGTCCGGCACCCAGGCCTCCCGGGCATCCCGCGCCTCTTCGCCAATGCTGAACGCCATGCGCGAGCCGTCCGGTGCCACCCGGTAGCCGCCGAAGCGTTGCCCGTTCCCCACATAGAAGACCTGTGGCGTGTCAACCTTCGCCGTGTCGGGAGGCGGCGGCCAGCGCTGTGCTCTGCGAATCGAATCGACCTCGAACACTTCCAGCAGCTCGCGCTGCTGCTCCTCCAGGTAGAGCCGCTGACCCTCGGACGGTTCTTCCTCCTGAGGTTCCCGGCCGCGACGGATATCGGTCAGCTGGGAGATGACGCCGGTCCTTACATCGACCTTGTACAGGTTGCTGCTGCGGACGAAGTAAACGGTCTCTCCGTCCGGCGCCATCTGGATGCTCGACAGGCCGCCTGACACCGAGACCAACACGCGCTCCCGGCCGGAACTCACATCGAGCAGGTAGAGGTCGCCCTCGTACTGGTATACCGCCACCTCCCGGTCCTCGGAGTAGACCGCGCGGAGGCGCGGCTGGATGCGGAGCGCCTCCTCGTCGGGCACTCGTTCCGGCTGGCCGCCGCCGCGGCTCACCTGGTAGAAGCCCTGCGTCTCCTCGTGCGGCGGCCTCCAGACGAAGTAGAGTGTGCGCCCGTCCGGCGACCAGCTTATCCGGGCAGGTTCGGTGCCGACGAGCTCGGGCCCGCGCATGATGTTGGCGACGGTGAGCTCGAACTGGGCGGCATTGACGACGGCCCCTTCGACCTGCGCGTGAGCCGGTGGTGTGATCGCAGTCAACAGCAAGAGTGCTGCACAGCATGATTTCAGCGACTGTGAGGGTCGCATCTCTCCTCCTCAAATGTCCGTGGGTCTGTTGTCTACTCGATCCCGAGCTCCGCCTTGACCTCGGGCGGCAGCAATGGAATCAGCTTCGTTACCGGTACGGCGAACCCAAGGCCCGTGGCGCCGCGCAGGCTGCCGCGGTGGACCCCGACCACTTCGCCGGTGGCGTTGAACACCGGGCTCCCGCTGGATCCCTCGACCGTAAACCCGTCGAAGCGGATCGATGCGGTTGTCACCTGGCTGAAGATCCCGGCGCTCATCGATGTGCGCACGGTGCGGGTCTGATCGAGGGCGGCGCCGAGGCCGGCGGGGAAGCCGAGGAGCGCGGCCGGTTCACCCTGCTGGGCTCGGGTCCCCGACCAATCGACATTCTCGATGCGAGGACCAGTGTAATTCCGGATCCTTATCACGGCGAGGTCGGGCTGGCCAGGAGGCGCAACGACGATGATGTCCGCCGGCTCCATGAAGCGCTCGTCTGCCATCGTTACGTACACGGAATCGGGCTCGTTTCCGTCCGGGTTCACGACATGGCGATTGGTGACGAAGTAGCCCGACGACGTGATAACGAAGCCGGAGCCATC
>JBDHKT010000414.1:0-4860 GCA_039586255.1 Gemmatimonadota bacterium
GTGAGGCAGATGGCCGAGGACGGGATCGAGGAGGCTGTGGCTATTGCCCTCGCACCCCACTACTCGACGATGAGCATCGCCCAGTACCTGAACTACGTGAGCGAGGGGCTGAAAGGGCTGGAGAAGCCGATCGACGTTCTCTGCATCAAGTCGTACCACGACGAGCCGCTGTTCATCGATGCCCTGGAGGAGAAGCTGCGTGAGGCGATGGACGGTGTGCCCGAAGAGCACGGGGCCGGTCTGCCGGTCGTCTTCACGGCCCACAGCTTGCCGGAGAAGATCCTGAAGGAGGGCGATCCCTACAGGGAGCAGTTGCTGGAGACCAGCCGACTAGTCGCGGAGCGTTTCGTGGGCCTGAGCTGGCGGTTCGCCTTCACCAGCCAGGGTGAGACGAAGGACAAATGGCTGGGCCCGACGCTGGCCGAGTCGCTGGATGAGATAGCGGCGGAAGGACACAAAGCGGTGATGGTCTGTACCGTGGGCTTCGTCTCTGAGCACCTGGAGACGCTGTACGACTTCGACATCGAGGGCAAGAGCGACGCGGAGGAACGCGGACTGGCGTTCTACCGAGCGCCCGCGCTGGGGACGAGCGAGAAGTACATCGCGGCACTCGCCGAAGTCGTGCGGAAGGCGGAAGATGGAACGCACGCCGATGTAGTCGCGCTGCCAGAGGGCGAGCTTCAGAACCCCACCTACCCGACGTACGGCTGACGCTGCAGGAATGGGAGGGATGGCGCAGACGCAGGGAGAGGGTAAACGGGTCGCCATAGTGGGCGGTGGCATCGCCGGCCTCGCCGCGGCGTACGAGCTGGTGGCGCAGGCGCGCCAGCGAGACCTCCCCCTCGCCCTCGATCTCTTCGAGTCGTCGGACCGGCTGGGCGGGTCGATTCTCACGGAACGTGTGGATGACTACGTGCTCGATGCCGGGCCCGACGCGGTGCTGACGCTGAAGCCCTGGGGCTTGGAGCTGTGCCGTGAGATTGGTCTGGAAGATGAGATCATCCCGACCCAGGACGAGCATCGCGGCGTCGCACTCTACTCTCGCGGCGCGCTCCGCTCGCTGCCCTATGGCACCGGCTCGAGCGCGGTCCGGAAGATCAGGGCCTACATGGCGAGCGGTGTAGTCTCGTGGCCGGCAAAGCTGCGCATGGCCGCGGATCTCGTGTTGCCCCGCGGCGAGCAGCGAGAAGACGAGTCGATGGCCGATTTCTTCGGCCGGCGCCTGGGCCGTGAGGCCGTCGAGCGTATCGTCGATCCGCTGATCGCGGGTATCTACTCGGGCGATCCGGAAAAGCTGAGCATCTATAGCACTTTTCCGCGGTTTCCACAGATGGTAGCGAAGCAGAGGAGCATCCTGCTGTCGCTACTGCGTGTGCCGCAGAGCACGCGCTCGGGGGGCCGCACGCTGCCGATCTTCTGTTCGCTGCGCGATGGTCTAGGGCGGATGGTCGAAGCGATCGTCGAGCGACTGCACGGGGCGCAGATCCAGCTGAGCACGCCGGTGACGATGGTGGAGAAGACCGGTGCGGGCTATTCGCTGGGGACGCACGCCGGGCGACAAAACGGTTACGCGGGTCTCATCCTGGCGGCACCTGCGTGGACGACCGCGCGGCTTCTAAGCGATCTGGCACCGGAGCCGGCCCGCAAGATGAAGTCGGTTCGTTACGTCAGCTCGGCGACCGTCTTCTTCGCCTATCGGCGAAGCGATCTGGGGCCACGCCCGCGCGGGTACGGGTTCCTGGTTCCGGGATGCGAGGGGCGGCGCATCAATGGGGCGACCTGGATAACCAACAAATTCGCGCACCGTTCGCCGGACGGTGGTTTCCTGGCCCGCTGCTTCATCGGTGGCGACCGAACCGGCGAAGAGATGCAGGCCGACGACGACGGGCTGGTTCGGATCTGCAGGGAAGAACTCCGCGACATCGCGGGGATCACCGCGCAACCTCTGTTCAGCCGCGTTTACCGTTGGAAGGACTCGGGTCCGCAGTACGATGTTGGCCACGCGAGCCTGATTGGCGAAGTCGACGCCGCACTGGCGGAGCATCCCGGCCTGGAAGTCACCGGCGCCGGTTACCGTGGCATCGGCATCCCCGACTGCGTCTACGATGGCCGCGAAACGGCTCGCCGATTGGTGGAATATCTGAGCAGATAAGATGACGGTGCCGCGCCATCGCGGCACGGCACCGTCGGTGGTGGTCGTCGTCCTGCTGAAGCACTACTCGGCGATTGTCTCCTTCTCGGCCATCAGGTACTGGTCGAGGAATTCGAGGATCGCTTTGTAGCCTTCCATCTGGTTCTCTTTCTTCATGAACCCGTGGCCCTCGTCCTCGAAGACGATGTACTCGACGGGCACGCCGTTGGTGCGCGCGGCCTCGACGATCTCGTCAGATTCGACCTGGAGCACGCGCGGGTCGTTGGCGCCCTGGAGCACCATCAGCGGCCGCGTGATGTTCGCGGCGTTGAACAGCGGCGAGATCCGGTGCAGGCGCTCACGGTCCTCCGCCGGGTCGCCCAGTTCGGTGTAGAGCGCCACCCGGAACGACTCCCACCAGGGCGGGATGCTCTCCAGCGTGCGGATCCAGTTCGAGATGCCGAACAGATCGACGCCTACGGCGAACTCATCGGGTGCCAGGGTCAGGGCGGCGAGCACCATGTAGCCGCCGTAGCTGCCACCGATGATCCCGATCCGATCCGGATCGACGTAGCCTGTGGCGACCAGCATCTCCTTGCTCGCCACGCAGTCGGCCAGATCGGACTCGCCGTGCTGGCGGTCGTCCATCTTATAGAATGTCTTGCCGTAGCCGCTGCTGCCCCGGTTGTTAATGGCGTAGACCACGTATCCGTGGTTCGCCGCCGGGGCCGCCGTGGACCCAGACCAGCGCCGGGGCCTTGGCCTCGGGACTCGCCGAGTGCGGCCTATAAAGAACACCGGGGATCTCCACGCCGTCATAAGACGCGAAGCGGACGACCTCACCGTCCACCAGATCATACGAGTCGACGTTGGGGTTTAGAGAAGTCGTAAGCTGTCGCGGCTCGCCACCCGCCATGTCGTATAAGAAGAGGTCGCGCGGGTTGCGGCTGCTGCTGACGTAGAGCGCCATGAGTCCTTCGTCTCGCGAGAAGCCGACAGAAGTGATGTCGCCGGCAGGGAACTCGGGCAGCCTCACCCGGTCCATCGACTCGGCGTCATAGACTTTGATCTCGGTGCGGGCGTCGTTGTTGATGCCGACGACCAAATACTTGCCGTGCTTCGAGAAGTAGCCGTACCAGACGTCCCAGTCTGTCTTCTCGACGACCACGCGCTCAGCGGTCTCGAGTGCATGGCGAACCAGGTAGGAAAACTCGCCGTCCTCATTGGTGAGGATGTAGAGGCTCGAGCCGTCCGGACTGAACGTGAGCGGCTGATAGCTGATTTCGCCCTCGTGTGGGGTGAGGTGCTCCATCTCGCCGGTCTCGCGGTCGAACAGGTAGATGTCGCTGTCGTTTGTGGTCTCGGGTTTCCCGAACACGAGGTAGCGCTTGTCGGGCGAGATGTCGGCGAACTGGTAACCGGTCTCGTCCTGATAGATCAGGGCGCGGTCGAAGCCGTCAACGCTGATCTCGTAGATGTCGAAGAAGCGGTTGTCGCGCTCGTTCGTGCTGACGAAGAACGAACGGTCGTCCTGAGCCCAGCCGAGGAAGCTGGCTTTCAGATCTTCACCCGGCGTCAGGTCTGTGCTCGTTCCATCGAGCTCGCGCACAAAGACGTGAGTGAGCTCGTTGCCGGCCTGGTCACTCCCGTAGATGAACCGTTCATCCTCCGGGAAATAGGAGTAGGCCATGACAGCGTCGGTCGTCGACTCGGTCAGCTGGATCGGCTCGCTTCCATCTACCGGAACTGCGAAGGCGTTGTAGACGCCGGTCTCATCGCTGCTCACCAGAATCTTGGCCTTGTCCGGCGCGAACGATGATCCGAAGACGCTGGTGGTGCCGAGGAAGTCCTCGATCGTGTACTGGGTGACCTGACGGGCCTCGATCCTCCCTTCCTCCGCCGCACAACCCGCGATAAGCCCTGCCAGTGCTAGTGGAACTAGGTAGTGGGCCAGCTTACGCATACGTCCTCCCTGGCGCTTGAGCCTGTAGGCGGTATGGGGTTCCGATTCTGAGCGAGCGGGAAACCTACGTGGGCGACGCCGTGCCGTGCAAGGAACGCGGCTGCGCTTTCAGACGAACGACGCCGGCTCGCCCCAGTCTGGACCGAACACGACTTCGCTCAACAGCTTCCGCTTACGCGGCTGATGCTCCCGTTCTCTCAGGTTCTCGGGCAGCTCTTCCGGGTCGCCCGGATAGCCGATGGCGATCATCGTGCCCGGTTCGAAGCCTTCGGGTAGCAGTTCCTGCTTGAGCCGATGGCGATCGAAGCCGCCCATCTGGTGCATCACGAGCCCGGCGGCGAAGGCCTGCAGGAAAAGATTCTCCTCCGCCGCGCCCAGATCACGGAGCGCCGAGACGTTGGGCCGGTTGTTGCGGGAGAAGGTGATGCGATAGGTGGAGGCGATGAGGGCCGGCGCGGCCTTGGCCCAGGCGTTACCCTCCACCAGGTAGCCCTGCAGTCGGGCGAGCCATTCCGGCTCCTCGGTCGTGGCGACGAGGAATCGCCAGGGCTGTTCGTTCGAGGAAGACGGCGCCCAGCGCGCGGCTTCGAGGATGAGCTTCAGCTTGTCGAGCTCCACCGGCTCGCCGGAGATCGCGCGCGGGCTCCAGCGATGGCTGATCACTGGGTGGATACCCAGATCCGTCGGTGCAGGACGGCCGTGGCTAAGGTCGATTGCCATGACCTTCCTCTTTCCCTCTCTCGAGCTGGCGCCGAAACTCCTCCGC
>JBDHKT010000415.1:0-2842 GCA_039586255.1 Gemmatimonadota bacterium
CGGCTGGGCACTCGCCTGCTCCCCAATCGCCGGATCTACGTAGGGCTCCGCTCCGAGGTCGAGTACTTCATCAGACTCGTGCGGCGGCTCAACGCGCACGCGCTGGAAGAGGAGAGCGGAAAGGTCGAGAACCTCACGGTCGAGATGAAGGAGTCGGTAGACCGGATGGTGTCGCTGGCCGGGCAGCCGGGCAACCCGACCGTAACTACCTAGAGGCCTGCTCGCGCCGCCGCATCCCTCACGGCTTCATAGACTGCTGCGGCGGATTCGAGGACCGGCCAGCCCAGCACGCCGAGCGAATCGTCCACGTAGTCGACGCTGCGCATGCCGGTCAGAACGGCCGTGACCCCTGGTGTACTCGCCACCGTCCACAACGCTATCCTCGACAGACCCTCCGACCTTTTGTCCTCCGGGAGTAGCGGGTCGATGGCAGCGCTCAACGCGGCATTGCGGGCCTGCGATCGCTCGGCCGCCTGGCGACGCAGTTCCCGGATCAGTTCGTCGAGCTCCGGCAGGTACACGTCTCGCCAGTTCGACCAGTGGGCGGCCGCTTCTCCGTTGAGCCCCCGGTCGAGTGCGGCTGTGACGGCTTGCACCGTGTACAAGATTTGGGTCTCGACCTCCGACCAGTGAGCCAGCCCGACGAGCGCGCCGTGCATTTGTCCCAGTCGCTCGGCCATGCGGAAGTATTCGCCGGGATCGAGGGAATCGGGGTCGGCCTCCAAGTGAGGCGCGATCTCGGCACGGAACGCGAACTCGAGATCGGCGACTCGGGCCAACTGCTCCTCGAAGTCTATCTCGGTTTCCTCGGTCTCGACCTCGGCCAGGCGGATGAGCGCTCCACCGACAAAGGCGTTGAGCGGTCTGTTGACCAGCACCGCAATCCCTTCCATCTGCGCAATCTCGAGGATGGTCCGATCCATGTCCTCGCCTTCCTGATGTTCGAAGGCCGCGGCGGTCTCGAGGAGGTTGAGCGGGACCTGCAGCACGCGGAACTGATGCTCGGCGCCGGCCGCCGCGCGCGCGGCGGCGAGCATGCGGGTGAAGGAAATGGTGCCGTTGTCATCGGCGGGCGCGGCCGCCGTGTTGGTCGAGACGCCGTAGCCGGCCAGGCGTCCGGCGGTGACCTGGCTCTCGTGGTAGGCGAAAGCCTCCGTCAGGCGACGGTAGAACTCGTCGCGGGACTTCTCCAGTGATTCGCCCCGGCGCGCGGCGTCGGACAAGAAGTACTCGGGGTTGTGGAGCAGACAGAAGTCGAGGGTCTCGAGCTCGAGTCGGTCGAGCGAGCGCCGCAGCTGGTCCTCGAGGAACTCGGGATGCATGCAGTGCCAGAGCCCGTCCTCATACTTCACCATCTCCGGGAAGGGGACTCCGTGCTCTTCGCGTTCCAGCGCCTGCTCGTAGCAGGAGCCCTGCACGGGGCCGATCTTCGAGACGACGATGACTTCTTCGCGTTCGAGCTCGCCGTTGTCGATCAGTTCGCGCAGTGTGCTGCCGAGCAGCCGCTCACTCGCGCCGTCGATGTAGTTTGTCGCCGTATCGATGAGGTTGACGCCGGAGCGCAGCGCTCTCTTGAGCGCCTCGCGATGCCCGGGCGAGCGGTCGTGGGTACGATAGCTTCCGAAGCCCAAGCGGCCGGCTCTTAGTCCTGTCGCCCCCAGCTCGGTTGAGCCTGTCTCGGCGATGCGGGCTGCGTAGCGGGCGGTTCCCTCCGGGGTGGCTCGGCCGGGAAGATGGATCGCGATCGTCGTCGGCGGTCGCTCGCCGGCAGGCGGCGCTTCGAGCTCAGCGGCGACGGCCGCCGGGTCGGTGATCGGCGCCCGGCAGGCGAAATCGCGGCACACATAGAGCGCCGCCTTACCGTGGACGAGCTGCTTGCCGCGCAGGAGGGGCAATTCGGCCGCGCCGTCGTCGACGCCCGGGTCGTAGACCGCAGCTATGCGGTTCGGCAGGTGGTGCTCCGCGACCGCGCGCTGCAGAGCCCCCAAGTCGGCCGCTCCCTTCTTCCCCACGAAGGCGATTTCCACCGGCCCCTCCAGCAGCAGGTCGACGGCGCCGAGGGTGGTGGCGAAGGCGCGGGGGAAGCGTGAGACCAGGGGGCCGAAAGCCTTGATGGCAGCGGCCGCCGCGTGTCTGAGCTCGGGACGGTCGAGATGGTACGACAGACGTGCCAACGCATGGGCGGCGACGGCGTTGCCCGAAGGCGTCGCTCCATCGGCGCCGTCCCGGTAGCGCATAATGAGCTTCTCGTGATCGCTGGGCGTGTTGAAGAAAGAGCCCGTTTCCCCGTCGAGGAAATCGGCCATCATCCGGTCCAGCAGCCGCTCCGCCTCGCGCAGCCAATCGAGTGAGCCGCCCGCCTCGTACAGATCGATGAGCGCTTCGCTCAGGTAGGCGTAGTCCTCCAGAACCGCGCTCAGGTGGGCCACCCCCTCACGGTAGGTGCGGTGGAGCCCCCCGTCCTCGCGTGACAGCTTCTCCAGGATGAAACCGGCGGCCCGCTCCGCCGCTTCCAGATAGCGAGTCTCACCGAGCACCCGGTGTCCCTCGGCGAGCGCCCCGATCACCAGGCCGTTCCAGGCCGTGATGATCTTGTCGTCGAGACCCGGCTTCACTCGCCGCTGCCGCGCCGCGTAGACTTTCTTCCGCGCGGCCTCCAGAGAACGCTCGAGCTCATCGGACGCGATGCCGAGCTGTTCCGCCACAGCTTCGAGCGGACGCGGCGTGTTCGGGATGCTCACGCCCTCCCAGTTGCCCACCGGCGATATGTCGTAGTAGGCGTTGAAGTGGCGCGCCTCCTCCTCGGTGAGCACCTCGGAGATCTGTTCGGGCGTCCAGACGA
>JBDHKT010000416.1:0-2841 GCA_039586255.1 Gemmatimonadota bacterium
TTGGTTGTAGCTTGGGACACAGATTTCCGCCTGTCCGTGACGCCGCTGCGAGAAGTGCGAAAGGGGGGACTCGAACCCCCACGGCCAAATGGCCACCAGCTCCTAAGGCTGGCGCGTCTACCGATTCCGCCACTTTCGCAAGAAGCGGTCAGGCCGTTCCTTACATTACCTGAAAGGGCGGAAAGGTCAAGGAAAATGCGGAGGGTGGCGGGCGAAGCTCGCGCCCGCCACCGCTCCGGGCGGGCGCTACCCCACCGGGACCTCGATGTTGACGATTCGGTGGGTTAGTTCACCTTCTGTTGGGCCCGGCGCCACGGCGTGCAGTGTGACGACGTCACCCGGGTTCACCTGCGAGAGGGCTTGGTCGAAGTCTGACTCGCTGCGGATCGGCCGGTTGTTGACCTGTTGGATAAGCCAGCCGGTGGTAAGGCCCGCCTCGCTGGCGGGGCCGTAGGCGGCCAGTTGGATGACCAGGACGCCCTCGAGGCCGGCGTTGGGGTCGTAGCCGCTACGGGCGGCGAGGGTGGGGGTCATCTCGGCGACCCGAACGCCGATGAGGGCATCGCTGGGGCCGGCGGCGACCTCTTCGGGAGCAGTCTGTACCTCGGGTAACTCGGCTTCCGCCAGTCGCAGGTCGAAGCTGAGCTCTTCGCCGTAGCGAATGACGTCGACCTTGACGCGGTCACCGGGCTCGTAGGACGCGACGAGCCGCTGGAGTTGGCCGACCCGCTCCACCGGCCGCCCGTCGAGGGCGACGATCACGTCGCCGCGCTCGATGCCGGCTTTCTCGGCGGGGCTGTCATCGGGGAAATCTTGCACGACCGCTCCGCGCGGCTCCGGTAGCCTGAAGGCCCTAGCGTGCGCCGGTGTGACCTCCTCCACGGTGACGCGCAGCGCCGCGCGCCGGACACGGCCGTGCTCGAGGAGATCCTCCATCACGTCACGAGCCAGGCTGATGGGGATGGCGAAACCGTAGCCCTGGTAGTAGCCGGTTGTGCTCTGGATGGCGGTGTTCACGCCGATGACTTCTCCCCGGTAGTTGACCAGCGGGCCACCTGAGTTTCCGGGGTTGATGACGGCGTCGGTCTGGATCAGGTCCTCGATGGCATAGCCGGTGCCGGCCGCCTGCTGGATGAGACCTAGCTGCCGCCCTTTCGCGCTGACGATGCCTGCGGTGACGGTAAAGGGGAGCTCGGAGCCTAGCGAGCTACCGGGGTTGCCGATCGCCAGCACGAACTCGCCGACCGCCGTGGCCTCCGAGTCTCCGATCTCCGCTGCGGGGAAGTCCCGCCCATCGATCTTGAGAACGGCGATATCGGTGGTCGGGTCGCGACCGACCAGCTGCGCCACAAACTTGCGGCCGTCGATCAGCTCCACCTCGATGCGCTCGGCGTTCGCCACCACGTGGTTATTCGTGATTATGTAGCCGTCCTCCGAGACGATGAAGCCGGAGCCCCGGCCCAGTGGCACGTCGAACGGTGTATCCAGCTCCGGGTACGTCGGTCCGAAGAGTTCCTCGAACCGCTGAGGCAGGCGGGCGCGCTGTGGGTTCCCACGCGTGCTGACGGAAACCACCGCCGGCGTGACCGTTTGGGCGATGTCCACGAACGCCGCGCTCACCTCAGCCAGAGGGCTCAACCTCCCCTCGTCCAAGGTCGGCTGCTGGGGTGGGGCGCCGGGCTCCGCCGTCACCTCGGGGAGCGTGGGTGCCGAGCTGGCTGGCTGTAGGGCGGTGCTCGCCGCCGGGCTGGCCGCCTCTCCGCTTCTGGCCCAGTGGAAGCCCGAGGCCAGCCCGATGCCGAGCGCCAGAGCGACGGCGGTATAGAGCACGAAACGGAGCTTGCTGCGAAGTGGATCGCTCATCAGAAGTACCTTCCTGGGATATCCGACACTGATTAGGCTCGCCTAATACTACGTCAACACGGGCGCCACGGTTCCGGCGCTGGCCGAAATATACATGGGCGGGGCCCCGTGCGGGGGCCCCGTTATCTAGATGCGCACGGCGGCCGAATCGTTGCCGCCCCTACTCCTCCTCCTTTTTCTCCTTGTCCTCGTCGACGATCTCGTAATCAGCCTCCACGACCTCGGGCTCGGCTTCGCTCTCCGTACCGCCCGAAGCATCGGCGCCGCCGGCGTCCGCCGTCGCCGCTTGGGCCTCATACAGCTTTTGGCCGGCCGCCGAAAAGGCCTGCATGAGCTCGTCGTGAGCCCGGTTGAGATCGGGAAGCTCCTGGCTCTCCTTCAGCGCCTTCTTGCCTCCCTCGAGCGCTTCGTCGAGGCGCTTCTTGGTGCCCTCGTCGAGCTTGTCCACCCACTCGGCGGAGTCCTTCTCGACACGGTAGATCAGCGTGTCGAGCTTGTTGCGCAGCTCGATGAGCTCCCGGGCCGACTGGTCTTCCTCGGAGTGCTCCTCCGCTTCTTTCACCATCCGCTCGATCTCGGTATCGCTGAGGCCGGAGGTCGCTTCGATGCGAATCGACTGCTTCTTCCCGGTCGCTCGATCCTTCGCCGAGACGTGCAGGATTCCGTTGGCGTCGATGTCGAAGGTGACTTCGACCTGTGGCATGCCGCGCGGGGCCGGCGGTATGCCGGTAAGCTGGAATCGCCCGATCGTCTTATTCTGGACCGCCATCGGCCGCTCACCCTGCAGCACGTGGATGTCCACCGTGGTCTGGTTGTTCTCGGCGGTAGAGAACACCTCCATCTTCTTGGTCGGGATCGTCGTGTTACGCGGGATCAGCACGGTCATCACGCCGCCCAGCGTCTCGATGCCCAGCGACAGCGGCTCGACGTCCAGCAGCAGGACCTCGCTCACCTCGCCGGCCAGCACACCCGCCTGGA
>JBDHKT010000417.1:0-2834 GCA_039586255.1 Gemmatimonadota bacterium
ACAGGGTCACCTGTACGGATCGGGCCAATTCAACTTCATGAAGGCTGACGTTCCTGCAGTCCACATCGGGCACGGCCTGGACTTTATCGGACAGATGCCGGGTTGGGGTGCTCGGATGATGAGCGACTACCGCGAGAACGACTATCGCCAGCCGAGCGACGAGTACCGACCGGGCACGGACCTTCGAGGCGCCGTGCAGCAAGGACGGGTCGCATTTCGGGTGGGGCTCGCGGTGGCGAACGCGCGGGAACGGCCAGTTTGGAGGGAAGAATCGGGAAGTGGGAACTGAATCCGTGGAATCCGTGGAATCCGTGGCATTCGGGAATCCAGGTGTTCGGGAACTCGGGGATTCCGGAATCTGCGAATTCGCGACTCCAAGATTAGCTGAGCGATTGAGCAAGTGACCATTCGAATTGGGACTGTGGCCGCTAGTCGTGATCCATTCCCAATTCAGATGCTCTATTGATCAAGTATTCAAGTAGTCCTGGAATGCCGAATTCCCGGATTCCGGTATCGCCGATTCCCGGAATCCCGAATGCCACGGATTCCACGGATGCCTGGCATTCCGAATTCCCGAATTCCCAAATTCCCAACACTAAATCTTCGGCAGCGTCACCCCGACCTGCTTCTGGTATTTGCCTTTGCGGTCGCCGTAGCTGACCTCGCACGGCTCGTCGGACTCGAAGAACAGGACCTGCGAGATCCCCTCGCCGGCGTAGATCTTGGCGGGGAGCGGCGTTGTATTGGAAATCTCCAGCGTGACGTGGCCTTCCCATTCCGGCTCGAAAGGCGTGACGTTGGTGATGATCCCGCAGCGGGCGTAGGTGGACTTGCCCACACAGATCGTCATTACCGTGCGCGGGATGCGGAGGTACTCGACCGACGAGGCCAGAGCGAAAGAGTTGGGCGGGATGATGCACACATCGCCTTCGTACTCGACAAATGACCGCTCGTCGAACTCCTTCGGGTCCACGATGGCGCTGTTGACGTTGGTGAAGATCCGGAAGGCCCGGGCAACCCGCATGTCATAGCCGTAGGAGCTGAGCCCGAACGAGATCACTCCCTCACGCACCTGAGTCTCCTCGAACGGCTCGATCATCCCCTGTTCCAGGGCCATCGTACGGATCCAGCGGTCGCTCTTGATGCTCATGCACACTCCGGGATGGTGGTTATGGATAATGGAGGATCGCAGGGTAGGTGGCACGAATATAGCGCCAAGGTGGGTGGCATCAAGGTGGATTTTCTTTGGACATTGCCGGCCCGGTCGGGTGGACAATCCCGTGACGGGGTGTGGGTGGTGGGTGGGATTTCTATTGACAGGTCTGGGGGCGATGTTATTATGGCCGCGATTTCCGGGCAATTCTCGAGCGCTGGGGGATGACCGACGATGCTGCGGGAGTACGTACCCGTCTTGATGATCTTTGCCATGAGCCTCGGTGCGGGGGCGGTCATGGTGATAGGGTCGGCGATCTTCAGCAACTACCGGCCGACGCCCGTCAAGAAAGAGGCTTACGAGTCGGGCATGCCGCCGGTCGGGGATGCGCGGGGGCGGTTCGCCGTGAAGTACTACATCGTGGCGATGCTGTTCTTGTTGTTCGACGTGGAGGTGGTGTTCCTGTTCACGTGGGGTGCGGTGTTTCGTCGACTGGGGCTTTTCGGGTACTTGGCGATCATGATCTTCATCGTGCTGCTGATCGCCGGTTTGCTTTACGAGTGGAGGAAGGGCGCTCTGGAGTGGGACTGACGCCTTTCCAACCTGGGCTAACGAAGTAGGGGAGGGTCTGGGGCAGAAACACAGGATGTCAAAGGGAAGAGAAGGGACGGGAAGCGGCGAGCGCCGTCAGGTAGAGACTGAGATACCGCGCAACTGGTTCATCGCACGGCTGGACGACCTCGTCGTCAACTGGGCCCGGCGTGGCAGTCTGTGGCCGATGCCGTTTGGGACGGCATGCTGCGCGATCGAGATGATGGCGGCGGCGGCCTCGAAGTATGACATGGCGCGTTACGGCATGGAGCGCATGGGCTACACGCCGCGGCAGGCCGATGTCATGATCGTGGCGGGCCGAGTCGCCTACAAGATGGCCCCAGTGATGCGCCGGATCTGGGACCAGATGCCCCAGCCCAAGTGGTGCATCAGCATGGGGGCCTGCGCTTCGACCGGGGGCGTTTTCGACACTTACACGCTGACCCAGGGGATCGATACGATCGTCCCGGTCGACGTATACGTGCCCGGGTGTCCGCCGCGTCCCGAGGGTCTCCTGTACGCGGTCCTGATGATCCACGAGAAGATCAAGGGCGAGTCTATCCGGGACGCGCGGCCGCGTGAGGAGGACCCGGAGCGCGTCGGAAAGCCTCATCTGACGCCGGATGAAATCGAGCACATCGCCCAGCCGTTCGGGAACTCGACTTTCCAGAACCGGGTCAGTGGACTCGAGAGCTCATCTCCCATCCTTCGCCCAGGCGATCGCAAGGAGTGAAGACAGCCGCTGGGTCGTGAGACTCCAGCGGGACGCCGAAGGTTCTGCGGGTCGCGGCCCCGCGCCTGACCGGCGCCCACGTGAACCACAGGTCGGATTGTATGTCGCCGAGTACTGTCTCGGGTAAGCATATGAAGGGAAGGACCGACACGGCCTCTGAGCGGCCCGACGTGAAAGACCTTGTGACCCGGTTCGGGGAAGCGATTCGGTCGGTCGAGGCCGACGCGGCGGGCGAACCGGTGGTGCTCGTGGATCCGGAGCGGAGCTCGGAGGTTCTCGGGTACCTGCGGGACTCCCAGGGCTACGACTTGCTGAAGGACATCACTGGGCTGGACCTGGGCGGAGGCCGCGCGCTGC
>JBDHKT010000418.1:0-3349 GCA_039586255.1 Gemmatimonadota bacterium
CGAGCTCCGCATCGTCCGCTACACGTACGACGAAGCGAGCGGAGATTACGTCTTACTCATCGAGGGCCGGGGCGGTCGCACCTACAACGTCCACCTGATCAGCCCGTGCGGTGCACCGACGGACCCGCGCGGTGCCGAGCTTGCCCCGACTATGGAGTCGATCGCGCCCGGCCAGTACGTGGCACGCGTGACGTTCTCCGGCCCCCAAGATCGCTTCGTGCAGCAAGAGATACGCTTCAGAGAGCCCCAGGGTGGAACGCGATGAATCGACCCGAGATGGAACGGCCCGACTTCGATCATTATTTCATGGGCCTCGCCATGGCCGTACGTAAGCGCGCCAACTGCCTCGGCAGCCGCGTCGGCGCCGTCGTCGTGAAGGAGTGGCGCGTGCTCTCCACCGGCTACAACGGCACCCCGTCGAAGATGCCCAACTGTCTGGACGGTGGCTGCGAGCGCTGCGCCCATCCAGAGAAGTTCGAGTCGGGCAAAGGCTACGACCTCTGCATCTGCGTCCACGCAGAGCAGAACTGCCTGCTCGCCGCGGCGCGCTTCGGAATCTCGGTGGAAGGCGCGACCATCTACACGACGATGCGACCCTGCTTCGGATGTACGAAGGAACTGTTACAGGCGGGCGTAGAACGGGTAGTCTACATCCACGACTGGCAGCATCCCGACCCCGCCATGCAGAACGAGTACAGCCGCGCTGCCTAAGAGAATCACGGCAGAATGAGTCTAACTTGCAACGGACCCCCAGCCTTGCACCCGGCGTTGCTGGCGTCTGGCGCCCTGCCTAGGCGCACTGCTCATCGTGTCGGTGCCTTCCAGCCTGCAAGTGTGCGGAGCAGTATTCTAACTTGAGTCCCGAGGTTCCGATGAAGCTCAAGTTCTACCGGCACGCTACGTTCTTATTGACGATCGACGATACACGGATTCTGGTCGATCCCATGTTAAGGAAGAAGGGAAGCCTGCCTCCAATCCCTTCGACCCTTGATCTCAGACGGAACCCGCTCGAGGAATTTCCCGGAGCGTTACCGGGGCTCACCGACCGCGATATCGTCTTGATCACGCATCATCACTTCGATCACTTCGACGAAGTCGCAGCCCGGCTCTTGCCGAAGCAGGTCGCTGTCGTAACGCCGGAGAACGGGGCCAGAAGATTGGAAAGGAGCGGATTTCAGAACATCGTTCCCATGCGAGCGCGTCAGCAAGTCGTGCTCCGTGACCTGACGATCCTCGCCACCCCTGTCAAACACACGGAGCGCTTGGGCAGACTGCTCTATAAGCCCGGCCTGGGCTATTTGATACAGGGTCGCCGCGAGAGTACGTTCGTCTCCGGCGACACCACCTATTCCAAAGAGCTCGTGACCTGCCTGCAGCCATACCCAATCCACGTGGCGATACTCTACGGAGGGGGAGCTCGCCTGCCGATCCTCGGTAGACACACACTATCCCATCGAGAAGTCCTCCTCCTCGCAGAGCAGCTCGGGCCGCGCCACTGCGTTGTAGTCCATCTCGATAGCCTGAATCATTGCCCAGAAAGGCGTCATGAGCTGAGGCACGCGGTTGTCACGTCCAAGCTGAGGAGTTCCGTGATTACACCGCTGCCTGGCGAACAATACGGCTTTTCATAGCACAAGTGAGACCCTTCTACTTCTTCTGCTACGTCTCTTGCCGGGTCATTTGCCGTTTGGCGTTTCGCCTTTCGGTTACCGGCGTAGAACACGTTCCCAGCTCAGGGCCCTTTATCGCGGCCAGTAACCATGTCGCATACTTTGACCCGGTCATCGTCGGTTGCACGCTGAAGAGAGAGGTGTGCTTTCTCGCCCGTGCAGAGCTGTTTGGGCAATTCCTCGTCAAGGACCTCATCAAGAGGCTAAACGCCTTTCCCATTCAGCGTGGAGAAGCCGATATCTCCTCCATCAAGACCTGCATCGAGGTGTTGAAAGAAAGAGGACTGCCCCTGTTGATGTTCCCGGAAGGGACAAGAAGTAAGACCGGCAGGCTCGGTGAACCGCGTCGCGGGATTGCCTTCATCGCCGCGCAGACAAACGTGCCGATACTTCCGGTGTACATCGAGAACAGTAATCGCTTGCGTGATTGCCTCCGGCGTAAGAGTAGGCTGAGAGTGCGAATAGGAGAGCCTCTCCTTGCTTCCGATTATGGCCGGCTTCTGACCAAGAAGGAGGGATATGAAGAGATGGCCCGGCTCGTGATGTCGGAGATAGGGAGGCTGAGAGACTAGCCGCCTGCGCAAGGCACGGCCAATCGCTTGACTCTCACTTGACCCACGCGCCGTAGACTGGCTGCCGATGTGTCGACCGAAGGGGGCCCTGCACCGGCCTCCGGCGTCGTCTTCGGACGGCTGCCGGGCGGAAGTCCTCGCCGGAATGCACCCGGGCGCCGCGCTCGTGGATAGCGGCGTGAACTATTATCATATGGTACTTCCGGCGCACAACTCGCACGGATAAGCCAGGTGGGGGGACGGGTCTGGGGATCGTCCACTCGGAGAACCTTGCGTGGCGAGCTACTTTGTTACCGGGGCGTCAGGTTTTGTGGGCTCGCATCTCGTGCGGGCCCTGCTCGGGCCGGGCCACCGCGTCTGGTGTCTGAGTCGTAGCCCGCCTGCCCGCTTCCCGAATCACCCAAACCTGAAGTGGATCAAGGCCGGCATCGGCGAGAGCGCTGTGTACCGTGATGCGCTCGCTCGCGTGGATTATGTCCTTCACCTAGCCAGCCTTCTCGCGGCGCGGCGGCGAATCGACTACGAGCGCACCAATGTGGTGGGAACCGAGGAACTGCTACGGGCGTGCAAGGCGGTCGGGGCCGCCCACAGGCGCATCGTTTACATGAGCAGCATCGCGGCGATGGGCCCGAGGTACGACGGCGGTCTACTCCGCGAATCGGATCGCTGCTCCCCCGAGAGCGAATATGGTGCAAGCAAGCTGGCCGCGGAGCGGCTGGTCATGGAGCACGCCGGGTCGCTGCCGGTTGTGGTACTCAGGCCCTCGTTCGTTTACGGGGAAGGGGATACCCGTGCCGCGACTTACCTCAGAGCACTCCTCGAGCCCTCGCCCCGACCCTGGAAGTCGATCATCAGGACGATAAGCCTCTGTCACATCGCCGATGTCGTCGAGAGTTGCCTGCTGGCGGCCGAACGCGACACCGCCGATGGCGAGGTCTTCATCATATCGGAACCGGAGACCTACACCTGGGAGAGCTTGCAGACGATCGTAACGGGCGCCTTCCGCCGACTCTTGGCCGCCGGCGAAGTGCAGGTTCGCGAGGATGGCGTGAAACTGCTGGCCAGAGTCCGCCAGTTGAAGATCCTGGCCGGGGGCGAGCCTCGCTA
>JBDHKT010000419.1:0-2802 GCA_039586255.1 Gemmatimonadota bacterium
GAGACGATCCAGGAGGTCAACGCGCAGATGGAAGCGCTGGGCTCGGCGGCCCGTGACCTGGCTCAGGGCGCCGAGACGTCGACCCAACGCAGCCGCGAGCTACTCGGTGTGGCCCAGCGCAACCGCGAGCGTCTGCGAGAGGGCCACACGCAGGTGGAGCAGATGGCCGAGCGCTCCGATTTGGCAACCTCGCGGCTGCTCGAGTTCGTCGATGCGTCGCGCCGCTTCGGCGACTTCGTCGATCTCATCAAGCAATTCGCGCGTCGCACCAACCTGCTGGCACTGAACGCGGCGATCGAGGCCGCCCGTGCCGGTGCGGAGGCTCGCGGGTTCGGCGTCCTGGCCGACGAGATCCGCAAGCTGGCGAACCAGGCGGGCGCCGCGGCCGATAGTGCGCAGGAGGCGACCGACACCGTGCTGGGCCAGCTCGAGTCGACACGCCAGGCGCTGGAAGAGACGCGGGAAACGACACACGCGATCGGCGCCGTCGTAGAGTCGATGGAGGAAGGGTTCGATACGGTCACCGAGGTGATGAGCGAAGCGGAAGGTTGGGCGGACCGCGTCGCGGCGATCAGCTCGGAGGTCGACGCCAGTGTCGGTGCCACGGCAGGCCGCCTCGGTTCGGTGGCCACCGGCTTCACCGATTTCGCCGCGGCGATGGAAGAGCTGGCCGCGGGCATGGAAGAACAGAACGCGTCCACCGAGGAGATCGCAGCGGCGGTGAACGCCCTCAGCTCCTCAGCGCTAGAGTTGGCCGGCCTGGCCGGCGTCTTCACCGTCGAGGGGCACACGAGCCCGGATGTCGAAGAAGTCCACACGCAAGAAGAAGAAAGGGCTGCACCGGGAGATGTCCCAGCCGCCGTCGCCTGAAGCTTCGCAGAGCACGGCCGACGAAGCCTGGCGTGTCCACTCCCGGCGGGGCCGGCAGCAGGCCGCCCGGGAGCCCTTCGCGCGTGCCCTGGCCTGGGGCACGATCGTGGCGCTCGTTGGGGCCGTGCTGACCGGCGTCCTGCGGATCTGGATCTGGATCCTGGCCCTCGAGGCGATCGCCCTGGGCGTCGTGGTCGGCGAGGCGGCTGCGATACCGTCGTCCGTTCGGCACCGGCGACCGCCGCGCTGGAGTTATGCGTACGTCTTCGGCGTGGCGTGCTTCGCATACGTGCTCGTGCACGTCGTCTTCTGGCTCGCCAGCGGCGGTTTCGTGCCCGACCAGTCCCTCTTCGCTTTCCTCCGCGCGGCGCCTTCCGCCACGGCCGCCTCCTTCTTCCGGGAAGTCGACCTGGCCCGCCAGATCTCGCTGGCCACCGGTGGCTCGACCGCCCTCAAGTACTGGCTGTGGGTCTTTGAAGGCCTGCTGATGGGCTCGGCCGCCGTGCTGGCCTACCGCGGCGGCTCGGTTCGCAAGCTCAAGCACTAACGGGTTGGCTCGCATACCGAATGCTGCGCATCGGCCTCATATCGGACACTCACGGACTGCTTCGCAACGAGATCTACGCCGCCTTCGAGGGCGTCGATGAGATCCTGCACGCCGGCGACATCGGCGATTCTTCCATCCTCACCGAGCTTGGGGTCATCGCGCCGGTACATGCGGTGCACGGCAACGTCGATGGTTGGGAAGTGCGGCAGCTGGTGGGAGAATCGGTGGAGCTCGAGCGGCTCGGACATCGGATCGCCATGGTCCACGGCCACCAGTGGGGCTCGCCGAAGGTGAAGGACCTCGCCGAGGCCTACCCCGATTTCTCGGCCGTCGTTTTCGGCCACACCCACCAGCCGCTCATCGAGAAGACCGCCGGTCCGCTCGTAGTGAACCCCGGCAGCGCCGGACGCCGGCGGTTCGGTGATCCGGTCACGGCGGGCATCCTCACGCTCGAGCGTCAGCTCGAGCCGTCCGCACGCCTCGTCGACCTGCTACCCTAGGGTTCGGTGCAGGCCGGCGGTTCACTCAGAAATGAAACAGCAGGCCGACCTGTGGCCCGAACGTGGTCATGTTGTATCTAAACTCGTCTTCGCCGGATCCGGTTCTGTAATCCACGTCGATCCAGCGGTAGGCGACGCCAGCCTCAAACGGGCGTGAGAAGCGATAACCTACCATAGGATAAACCTGCCAGGCGAAGTCCGATCCGACACCGAACCCGCCAACGTCCCCTCGTATCGCTAGACGCCACTTCCGTGTGTTGGGGACCTGGAGGCGCGCCCCGAGGAAGGGATCGAACCAGACCTTGTCGTCCTTCCTGTCGATGATCCCCCCCTCGCCGATGAGCGAAGCACTCAGGACGTTCACACGACCTCCCAATAGCACCTCGGCCCACTCAGCGACGCGCCGGTATCCTGCGAGCTCGACCGCACCCTGCTTCATGCCCGCTGTGAGCAGCTCAAGTCGCTCGCCGGTCTGTTCGAGGTCCATGTACAGTCCGTCCAGCGAGATCCCCCAGGTCCCGTTGTTCGCCTCCAAATAGAGCATCCCACCGAACTGGAGCTTCTCGAAGATATCCCCCGGATTGGCGTCAACGCCGATGTCAAAACCGCGGACGGTCACGGCACCGTCCATATAGGGGAACAGAAAATAGGGGGCCACGACGAAGCGCCAGCGACCGGCCTCGTCGCCGTCTCCCGGTTGCTGCGCACGAGAGTTTGTCGGTTGACCCAGCGTGAGGACGACGGATACAAACAGCAAAGCAGTGAGTCGCAATCTCATTTCAGTCTCCTCCGGTGAAACATTGGCAGGCTCCAAAGACGTCTAAAACGCCCGCCGACCTTGATTCCTTGCGAGCGGCTGTAGTCGATCATTGGCATTCCGGTGAC
>JBDHKT010000014.1:0-11410 GCA_039586255.1 Gemmatimonadota bacterium
CGATCCCGGCGCTCCGCGCCTACCTCGAGGGCGAACAGGCGTTCAGGCACTCGCAGTTCGCCGAGGCGCAGGACGCGCTCAACCGTGCCCTCCAGCACGACTCCACCTTCGCCGCGGCGCACTACCGGCTGGCGCATGCCTACGGCTGGTCGTTCGGCCTCGAATCGAACGATCTACCCGCACACCTCGCTGCCGCAGAGCGCCACAGCCGGGGATTACCGGCTCGCGACAGCCTGCTCCTCCGCGCCTGGAAGCTAGCCGACGTCGACGGGTCTCTCGAGGCGATCCCGCTCTTCCGCAACCTGACCGCCCGCTATCCCGACGACCTGGAGACGTGGCACGGGCTCGGTGATGCCCTGTTTCATCTGGGCGCCCAGGCCGGTCAGCCGATCGATGAAGCGATGCAGGCGCTGGAGCGCACACTCGAGCTCGACCCGTCATTTGCGCCGGCACTCATCCATCTGATCGAGCTCACCTACCAGCAGGACGACTCGATCCGCGGCCGTCAGTGGACCGAGCGCTACCTGGCGCTCGACTCGACGTCGAACTACGCCCACGCTTTCGGCCTGCTAACGGCGCTCCAGTTCGGGTCGCCCAGAGACTCGGCTCGCGCCGCAGTCGCACTCGACACGGCGAGCGCCGATCTGATGTACTGGACACTGGGCAGGATGCGGGTCGTCGCCGGAACGCTGCCGCTCTACGAGATGGTCGCGCTTAAGGCCGCCGATCAGCGTTTCTCGGACGAAGAACGACACATGGCCTTTTGGTTCCTCGGCCTGCGCTACCTGAGGCACGGCCAGGTCGACATCGCCGTCGACCTCCTGCAGCACAGCACGGCTCTGGCCGGCGGCGAGATGGACCTGGCGGGCCTCAACGTCTTGGCCAACGCCCGCGAGCTCGGGATCGCCGTCGACTCGACTTCACAGGATGTCGTGGCACGCCTCGCCGCCGCGTACCCCGGACATGGGCCCGCTCTGGCGGTCGAGGCAGCCCGGGAAGGAAGAGACGAAGAGGCGGCAGCCCTCGTCGCCCGCTTCGAGGCTCGCGCCGATTCGCTGTTGGCCGAAGGAGACTCCGCCGCCGCGCGCTCGCTCCGAGGGCGTGCTCTGACGCTACGCGGGCGCATCGCCGCCGCACACGACAGCGTCGACGCCGCCGTCGACCAGATGCGGCGCGGGCTCGACATGATCAACGCCGCCTGGTACGGGTACCGCGACATCGAACGCTACTGGCTGGCCAGACTGCTGGAGGAGCGCGGCGCCGAAGAGGAAGCCCTCAGCATCTACGGATCGCTCTACTGGAGTCCCTGGCTGGAGCCCCTGGGCTTTTACAACCGCGCCCAGCTGCACGAGCGCCGTGGCGAGGTGGATGAGGCGGTAAGGTACTACGCCCGTTTCGTCGAGTTGTGGGGTGAGGCCGACGAGCAGCTCCAGCCCCGAGTCGAGACGGCACGCCGAGCCCTCGAGCGGCTGCGCGGCGAGCGCACGGCCAGCTAGTGCCCGGCCGTTAGCCGATCGTCGGCGGCGCCGGATCGGCGCCGCGAAGTCCGCTCTCCTTCAGGTAGAGCAGGTATCCCCCGTAGGCCTGGGGCTGAAAGTCCTTTCCTACCGAGAAATGTGGGACGTAGCGGGAGCGGACCTCGTCCAGCGGCCGGATCATCTCGTCCCTGTTCGGCGAGATGGACTCGAGCAGGAATAGAAGTCCGTCCTTTGGGAAGACGACCCAGGCGTGCCAGTTGTTCGCCGGCATCTCGACGCGACGACCGGTGAAGAACCGGGCGTCGACCCCCATCTCGACCAGCTTGCGCCACGCCCAGAGCGCGAAATCTTCACAGTCACCCTTACGCAGCTGCTCGAACGTGCTCGGGTGCTGCCAGTAGTCGGCCTCGTGGAAGAGATCCGGATCGCGCACCTGCTCGCAGTCGAGTAGCCAGCCACACAGCGCGTCGACCGAAGTTATCTCCACCGAGCTCTCCCCCTCGAAGTACCAGGAGAAACGCTTCACCGAGCCGGCGCCCAACGCCCAGAAACGTACCGGCCTGTCCGTCGGCTCCCACGGGTCTTCGACGTCGACGTAGCGCAGCGATAACCTGAGCACCGGCCTCAGCAGCCATCTCGCCAAACCCAGGGTGATCCACTCGAATAGGACCTTCACCTGTACACTCCGCCGACCCTCCAGGGCCGTGACCCGGACCCGTTGAGTTCCTCTTTCGGACCCCGCTCGTTCGCTATACTCTGGCGGTTCCCCACAGGGCACGCCGCCGCCCGCAGCAGGAGTTTGTGTGATGCAACCTGACATCCTTTCCGACGCCGCGCTACTCGCTCTGCTCCAGGAGCTGATCCGCATCCCGTCCGTCAATCCGACCCTCGCACCCGACGAGTCGGACGGCGAGGCCGCCCTCGCCGAGTTCGCCCGCGACTGGCTGGCTAACCACGGGATCGACGCCCGGCTCGAGGAAGCAGCGCTCGGGCGGCCGAACGTCGTGGCCCGGGTCGGAGATGGCGACGGCCCCGGCCTCGTCTTCTGCGCCCATATCGACACGGTGAGCGCCGCCGGCATGTCGATCGCGCCCTTCGAGCCACGCGTCGAGGGACGGCGCGTCTACGGCCGCGGGAGCTACGACATGAAGGGCGGTGCTGCCGCCGCCATGGCCGCCGCCGCGGCGCTTGGCGAAGCCGATTTCGCGGGGCATGTGATCCTCGCACTCGTCGTCGACGAAGAGCACTCGAGCATCGGCGCCGACCATTTCGTCGCCAACCACCAGGCCGATGCCTGCATCGTCACCGAGCCTACCGAGTGTCGGCTCATCCTCACCCACAAGGGATTCGTATGGAGCGAGCTCGTCACCCACGGCCAGGCCGCCCACGGCAGCCGCTGGGATCTGGGCGTCAGCGCCATCGGCAAGATGGGGCGGATCATTGCCGAGCTCGAACGCCTCGAAGAGGAAGCGCTCCGCCCGGGTACGCATCCCGAGCTAGGGCCCGCTTCTCTGCACTGCGCGATGATCGAGGGCGGCGTGGGAATCAGCACCTACGCACCCGAGTGTCGCATGAAGGTCGAGCGCCGCACCCTTCCCGGCGAAACGCTCGACCAGGTGCAGCGCGAGCTGCAGAGCGCGGTGGACGCTGCCGGTGAGACGGCCGAGATCGACTGCTTCTTCCAGCGATCCGCCCTCGTCTGTGGCAGCGATGAGCCCATCGCGCGCTGCCTGCGCGAGGCACACAAGAAGATCGCCGGAGCGAGACCCGAGGAGACCGGCGTCGCCTACTGGACCGACGCCGCCGTCTTCGACGCCGCCGGCATCCCGGCCCTACTCTATGGGCCCGCCGGCGAAGGCGCGCACGGCGACGTCGAGTGGGTCGACCTCGATTCGGTGGTGGCCTGTGCCCACGTGTTGGTGGAGGCCGCGCTCGGCTTCACCAGCTAGTCCCTCTTGCCGGCCCATTGACGGCGGGTAGACTTTCCTGGAGCGCCTGACGAGCCGTCCCTCCGCCCGATCAGGCCCAGCCCTCAAGTGCAATGGCCGTATTGAGCCGTCTAAAGAGAATCGTCGTCGAGATACACCGCCGCTCGTTGTGGCAGGTGCTGGGAGTCTACGTCGGCGGTTCGTGGGTGGCTCTCCAACTCGCCGATACCCTGACGGCTAGCCTCGGCTTGCCAGACTGGGTGCCGCGGCTCTCCTTGGTGCTGCTCATTGTCCTGCTTCCTGTTGTGCTGGCCACGGCATTTGTACAGGAAGGCATCGGGGCGGCGGAAGCGGAAGAGCGCAGGAAAGAGGCCGTTCCGGACTCGGTCGATGACGGGGGAGAGGTGCCCCCAGCGGAGGCGGACTCCGCCGACTCCGACCAGGCTCTGGCCTGGGACATCGGCGCGCTCCGCAGGCTCTTCACCTGGCGGAACGCCGTGGTGGCTGTGGTGGCTGCCTTCTCTTTATTGGGAATCGGAACCACGGGCTATGTAGCATCCCGCACTCTGGGCGTCGGGCCGGCCGCGACGCTTCTCTCCCGCGGTGTGATCACCGAGCGCGACGTGCTTGTCCTGGCCGATTTCGCGAACCTCACACCGGATTCGTTGCTCGGCGATGATGTCACGCAGCTGCTGCGCATCGACCTCCTGCAATCGCCCACCATGGGCGTTGCGGAGATGGAGCAGATCGCCGATGTCCTCCATCGAATGGGCCGCGCCCGCTCCACTCCGCTCGATCCCGCCCTCGCCCGCGAGGTCGCCATCCGGGAGGGGTTCGAGGCCGTGCTCGCCGGCGAGGTCCGGTCCCTGGGCGGCGGCTATGTGATCACGGCCCAACTCGTGGCGGCAGAGGACGGTGAGACTCTCCTGGCCGTAAGGGAAACGGCTGGGGACTCGGCGGCGCTCATCCCAACCGTCGAACGCCTGTCGCGGAGGCTGCGTGAAAGGATCGGCGAGTCGTTGCGTTCAATTCGTGGCGCAGAGCCGCTGGAAGGCGTCTCCACGGCTTCGCTCGACGCTCTCCGCCGCTACACCCAGGGGGTTCGGGCGGTGGAGCGCGACGGAGACTGGATACGGGCCGCTGAGCTTTACGAAGAGGCGATCGCCCTCGACACCACGTTCGCGATGGCGTACCGGAGGCTCGGAGTGGAGGGACGAATTGGGCGAGCACGGAGGGTCGAGGCACTGACTAAGGCGTACGAGTACCGGGACCGCCTGGTCGAACGGGAGCGCCTCCAGGTCGAGGGATCGTACCACGCGGACGTGACTGGAGATCTCGACGCTGCCAGCCGAGCCTATCGCAACCTGCTCGAGACCTGGCCGGACGATGCCGCGTCCCTCCACAACCTCGCCGTCCTGTTGGCCCGGCAGGGAGATCGCGCCACGGCGATCGAGCTGCTGCGCAGGGCAATCGAGATCGCACCGGCCATCGACAGCTATCTGGACCTCTGCCTCTACCAGTGGGACCTGGGACGGATCGAGGATAGCTGGGCGACGACAGACGAGGCCATCGCGCGCTTCCCCGACAACGTGCTGGCGCGGATATGGAGGGCCGGTGGTTTCACGACCTTGGGCAACTACGAGGAGGCCGACTCGGTGATGCAGGTGGTCATCGAGGAGTTCCCAGACAACGTCAACGCCCGAGTGGGCTCGCTGCGGTTCCAGATGTGGGTCGATCTTGTTTGGGGCCGTCTCGCCGAAGCGGAAGCACATGGCCGTGAGGTCGAGGATATTGCCGGCAGGCTGGGTCTGTGGGGTCAGCTCTACCGCGATGCGATCCGGTTGGCCGAGATCTCGATCTGGTCGCGGCGCGATCCCGAGCGTGCTATCCGGGAAGTCGAGCGGGTACTGACGCGCTACCCTCCGTCGGAGAGGGATCCGCTGGACCGACCAGGGCTCGAGCTGGCGAGGTTCTTCGCCCGGGCCGGACACCCGGGCCGCGCGGAAGCGCTCCTCGACGAATACGAGACGAGGGTTCCCCCGGAGCTCCGCGGTGTAGACCGTTGGGAGCTGCCGCTGACGCGCGGTGTAGTGGCTATGGCCCAAGGGCGGTTTCCCGAGGCCATCGGGGAACTCCGAATCGCGGAGAAGTACCCTCTGGAAGCGTGTCTCCTCTGCCCCATCTCTGAGCTCGCGCTCGCCTACGACCGCGCGGGTGCGGCCGACTCCGCCATCACGTACTTCGAGCGTTACCTGAACTCGCCGTGGGCACAGCGAATCTTCGAGGACCCGTTCAAGCGACCCTACACGCTCGAACGCCTCGGCCAGCTGTACGACGACAGGGGCGACCGCGAGAACGCCGCCAAGTACTACGCGATGTTCGTGGAGCTGTGGAAGGATGCCGACTCCGAGCTCCAGCCGCGGGTGCAGGTAGCCCGGCGACGGCTGCAGGAGATCCGATAGCCCCTGCTCGCTCAACCACGTGTCAGACGTTCAACTCGACGACGCGAAGCGTGACTACGTACTCGGGGCGCTCACCCGTCCTGAACTCGGGACGCAGCGACATCAACTGCAGGACGTAGACGTCAAAGATCACGGCAGACGGCCCAATCGAAGGGTTGGTGTGTAGCACCGCGTCTTCCCGTTCCCAGCCCGCCAGCCCCGCCTCCCACACGACCAGCTCGATCCGGGCGTCGCCCGCCCAAACGCAAAACGCGTGCGGCGGACAACGAGAGTCCTCCGGCACGGCGCTGAACTCGAGCCTCAGCCCCGCATCCTCAACCTCCGCAGTCCCCCCGAGTGCTAGATGGAAGTCCGTCTCGAGAGCGACCCGGATATCTGCGGGCTCCGTTGCACCCCGACACGACACGAGGACTAACACGAAGGGTAGAAGCGACCCTCTGTACATGAGCGACCTCCTGGCTGCCGACCGCCAGCCCAAGCAAGGCCGGTGCCAGCCCAACGCCCCGGGCCGCCTGCTCGCCAAGTCGTTGCAAAAGAACGAGTTGTCGGCACGACCCGACATCCCATCCGCTGCTCCGTCACCGCCCAGTCTCAGCTTTCCGAGCCCGCCGGTCTTCAAGAATCCGCCGCGGTTGACCCCCGCGAGGGCCCGAGCTAGATTTCAGGTTTAGGGTTCCCTAAAACCATGCATTAGGTAAGGCTAAAAATGAACGCCGCTTCCTGGTTCGTTCTGCTGACCATCGCCGCCGGTGCACTCGCACTGGCGCTTTTCTGGCCGAGCCGCGGGGTCCTCGACCGCGTACGCCGGGCCCGGCGGCTGGCGGAGCGGGTGCGGATCGAGGACGCTCTGAAGCACATCCACGCCCGCGAGCAGCGGGGCACGCTGGCGACGCCGGAATCGCTGGCCGGGCAGCTGAGCGTGAGTGTGAGGCAGGCGCTGGAGCTGATCTCGGAGATGGAGGAGGGCGGCCTGGTCCAGTCGACGGGCCCCGGGCTGTTGCTCTCGCCGACCGGTCACAGGACGGCGCTGCGGGTGATCCGCGCGCATCGTCTGTTGGAGCGCTACCTGGCGGACGAGTTGCGCGTGCCCTTGGAGGAGCTCCACGCCACGGCCGACCGGCGCGAGCACGAGCTGAGCGCCGAGGAAGTCGACGAGCTGGAGGCCCAGCTCGGCTATCCCCATCAGGACCCTCACGGCGATCCGATCCCGACGAGCAGCGGGGCGCTGGAGAGCGTCGAGTCGACTGCGCTCACCGATTGGCCTGTTGGCCGGCCGGCGCGGGTCGTCCACCTGGAGGACGAACCGCCGGAGGCGCTGGCCGGGATCGTGGCGGCCGGCTTCGCGCTGGGCATGCAGATCGAGGTTCGCCGGATCAGCAAGGAGCGGTTGGTGGTCTGGGACGGAGAACGGGAGCGCCAGCTGGCGCCCGTGTTCGCGAGCAACGTGTTCGTCACCGGCCTGCCCCATCCGGTTCAGCCACCGCAGAAGCTGTCGTCCCTCGATCCGGGCCAGTCCGGCCGCATCATCGCGCTGCGCTGCGAGGGTTTGAGCCGCAGGCGGCTGCTCGACCTCGGGCTGACGCCCGGCACCATCGTGGAATGCTCGTTTTCCAGCCCAATGGGCGAGCCGACGGCGTATCGGGTACGCGGAGCGCTGATCGCCCTGCGCAGGGAGCAGGGGGATGAAATCGAGATCGAGGCGGTGTCGTGACGACCAAACGACCACGCTCGATCCGCAGGCGGGCGCTCCCAGTAGTCGAGCCGGGCGTTCCCGCATACGCGGGCCTGCGCCGGCTGGGGATCGACACCGCCGATTGGGACCACGTGGTCGCGCTCGCCGGTAACCCGAACACCGGCAAGAGCACGGTGTTCAACACCCTCACCGGTCTCAAGCAGCACGTGGGCAACTGGCCCGGCAAAACGGTGGCCCGTGCCGAGGGTGGCTTCGAGTACGCGGCGAAGAAATTCAAGCTGGTCGACCTGCCCGGGACGTATTCGTTGCTCAGCGCTTCCACCGACGAGGAGATCGCCCGGGATTTCATCCTGTTCGGTCGGCCCGACTGCACGGTCATCGTCGTCGATGCGACGGTGCTGGAGCGGAACCTCAACCTGACGCTTCAGATCCTCGAGATCACGGACAAGGCGGTCCTCTGCCTCAACCTGATGGACGAGGCGGAGCGCAAAGGTATCGAGGTCGACCATCGGCGCCTGGAGAACGACCTCGGCATACCGGTGGTCCCAACGGCGGCCCGCACCGGCCACGGGATTCCGGAACTGATCGAGGCGGTGGCGGGCGTCGCCGGCGGTGCGATCCAAACGCGACCGCACAGAATAGGCGCCCACGGCGAGGCGGCCGGCTCGGTCGATCAGCTGGCGGCGATGGTCGAGGCGGTGTACCCCGGGCTGCCCAACGCTCGCTGGGTGGCCATGCGGCTGCTGGAAGGCGACAAACGGGTCGAGAAGGCCATCGCGAGCGGCGAGCTGCGTGAGCTCGTCGAGGCCCAGGAGATGCAGCCCGCTGGGACAGGCGGGACGGACTAGCGATGGCGACGACCGCGCCGCCGACCGCCGGGGAGATCCTCGAGAGCGCCGAGCGTCTGCGGCGCGGGCTCGACATCTCGTTCCGTGACGAGATCGTGGGTGCGATCTACGAGGATGCGAGTGCGATCGCGGCCGGCGCAGTACGCGAGGGGAGACCGGCGGGGCCTACCTGGGATGCGAAGCTCGACCGAATCCTCACGTCACGGATCTGGGGCATCCCGATCATGCTCCTGGGTCTGGCTGCGGTCTTCTGGATCACCATCGTCGGCGCCAACTACCCATCGCAGGCCATCGCCACCGTGCTCTTCAAGCTCGGGGACCTCGCGGTGTCGCTCTTCGAATCGCTGGGCGCGCCCTGGTGGCTGACCGGATTCATCTGGCACGGAGTCTACCGCAGCCTCGCCTGGGTTGTCGCGGTCATGCTGCCGCCGATGGCCATCTTTTTCCCGCTCTTCACTATCCTGGAGAACCTCGGCTACCTACCGCGTGCCGCCTTCAACATGGACTGGCTGTTCAAGCGGGTGGGCGCGCACGGCAAGCAGGCACTGACGATGAGCATGGGGTTCGGTTGCAATGCCGCCGGTGTCATCGCCTGCCGTGTCATCGACTCGCCGCGCGAGCGCTTGATCGCGATCCTCACCAATAATTTCGTTCCGTGTAACGGCCGCTTCCCGACGCTGATCCTGCTGGGCATCGTCTTCGTGTCGGCCGCCTTTCCAGCGTCGGTGTCGACGTTTGCCGCGGCGGGCTCCGTCCTGGCCGTCGTGGTCGTGGGCGTGATCTTTACTCTGCTCGTGTCGTGGCTGCTCTCGCGCACCGTCCTCAAAGGCGAAGCGTCGAGCTTCACGCTCGAGCTGCCACCGTATCGGCGCCCGAACATCGGGCAAATCCTCTATACGTCGCTGATCGACCGCACGCTCTTCGTGCTGTATCGCGCGGTTATCATGGCGGCGCCGGCGGGCGGCGCGATCTGGCTATTGAGTAACGTGTTCGTGGGCGGTGATTCGCTGGCGGGCTCGGTTTCGGGGTTCCTCGATCCGCTCGGGCGGGCCATCGGCCTCGATGGCGTCATCCTGCTCGCCTACATCATCGCGATCCCAGCCAACGAGATCGTCGTGCCGACCATCCTGATGACCTATACCGGCGCCGGCATGATGATCGAGATCGACAGCCTCACCGAGCTCCAGGCTCTACTAGTCGGTGAGCAGGGCTGGACCCTGCTCACCGCGGTCAGCTTGATGCTGTTCTCTTTGCTGCACAATCCGTGCTCTACCACCATCTGGACCATCTACAAGGAGACGGGGAGCGCCAAGTGGACGACGATCGGTGCGCTGATGCCACTGGCGATAGCGTTCATCGTCTGCTTCCTCGTCGCGCAGGGCGCCAGCCTCCTCCTCTAGGGCCTGATCAGCTCCACCTGAACAGCCAGGATCAGCGCACCACGCTGGGGATCCGGCTGCGCCGAGCCCAGGATGAGCAGCTGACCCTCCCTGGCGTTGACCTGAGTCTCGAACACGGTGCCATAATCATCCAGGAAGAGCTCCACGCCCAGCTGTACGGTGCCACCACCTTCGGCCACCCGGACCTCCCCGATATTGCCCTCTACCAAGAATTGAGCACCGACACCCGCCGCGCGCTGGCGGATAGAGCTATACTCGAGCCCCATCATCACGGTTTCCGCAATCTGCCGGTAGTTTCTGAACCGGAATACTTCCGTCGGCAGCGCATCCGCGATGTCCTGGAGCGCCGGATCCGACTCTCCGTTGCCATTGGCCTCGATGATGCGGAAGTGAAGCTTGACGCTCGGCGCCGGCTGATCGTACGTGTCGAGAACCTGCTCGATCCTCGCCAACATGTCGGGCGTCTCGCGCACAGTGATCGTCCGCGTCTGTTCGTCGGCGCTGATCATCCCGCCACGGTCCGCGAATACATAGGGGTCGATGATCCGGATCGCCGCGCTCGGGTCGATATACTCGAGCTGGAACGTCCGAACATCCAGGTGGCCGTACTCATCACTCATGCAACTCCAGGCGCCCATCGCCATTACCATCCCCATCGCCATCGCCATCCCAATCGCCATCGTCTTTCTCATCTCAATCGCCTCCACTAGTAGAACCAAATTACCCTTGCTGACTGATCTTGCGTCTCGAAGACCATGACGTTCTGGGCCACGGCCATCTCTACAACAGGCTCGACACGCGGCGCCGGAAGCGAAACGATCTCCCCCGGCATCCGCCCGTTCGGCGACCCGACCAGCAGGACCGCCGCAACCGCCGCCGCAACCGCCGCCGCGGCCGCCAGCGGCGCCGCCGCACGCCAGGCGTTCCGCCGTCGCGCGATCTGCCTGCTTCGCGCCCGCGCCTTGCGCAGCGCGTTCTCCACGCCGGTGAGCGGTCCCAGCTCGCCAAGCGCGCCGGCCAACTCCTGCTGGCCGGCGAGCAGCCGCGCCGCGATGGCTGTGCAGCGGTCGCACTCCCGCAGGTGGACCGCCAACTCCGACTCGCCACCCCCGCTCAGCTCAGCCGGATCGGCTTCCAGTAGCCGCTCGAGCGCGGTTTTGCATTCAATCGCCATAGCCTTCCACCAATTCCGGACAACTCTCGAGGATCTTCTTGCGAATCATCTTGCGTGCTCTGAACAGGTGCGAGCGGACCGTGACCGGCTCCATCTTCAGCATCGCGCTCACCTCGACCGGCCCGAACCCCTGCAGGTCACAGAGGTCGAAGATCTCGCGCTGCCGCTCCGACAGCTCCTCCAAAAACGTCCTCACCAAACCACTCGCTCGCTTCTCATCCGCCGCGTCGTGCTCCTCTCGCGGATCGTCTGGTACGGGAGCCGGCTCCCGCTTGAGCCTCACGGCCAGACGGTCGCGCCGCGCCGACTTCCGGTGCAGGTCGGCGGCGGCGCTGCGCGTGACCTGGTACAGCCAGGTCGTGAACTGCGAGCGGCCGTCGAAGCTCGAGAGGCGCCTGTGAAGCCTCACCAGGACCTCCTGCGTGAC
>JBDHKT010000015.1:0-11397 GCA_039586255.1 Gemmatimonadota bacterium
CTGGTGTACCTGTTGTCCCGCCCGGGGCAGCGCAGGGTAGCCAGGTCGGGCCGGGATAACCGCTGAAAGCATCTAAGTGGGAAGCCCACCCCAAGACGAGGTCTCCCAAAAGCGCAAGCTTTCTGAAGGTCCCCAGGAGACGACTGGGTAGATAGGCGGCAGGTGTAAGCGGGGTAACTCGCTCAGCCGAGCCGTACTAATCGACCGTGAGGCTCGAAACCTCTCTTTAAGAATATCGCGCTCGCAACACCCGTGCACTCACCCAACTCGATCTTTTTTGCACAGAAGTATGCGGTGTGCCGTAAGCGGTAAACTCACCGTCTACCGCTTACCGTCTACCGTCTACCGGCCTGTCCGGTGGCCTTAGCGAGGGAGAAACACCCGATCCCATCCCGAACTCGGTAGTTAAGCCCCTCAGCGCCGATGGTACTGCGAGCGCAAGCCCGTGGGAGAGTAGGACGCCGCCGGCCTTATTAGCCGAAACGCCGCCTGACCCGAATCAGGGACACGCGGCGTTTCTCTTGTTCAACACCCAATATCCCACACTCACTGGCCAGATGATCAAGTCGACTTCAAGCCCCAGGTCTCGATCACCAATGATCAAGTATCAATCGTTCGTTGGGGATTGAGATTCGGGACTTGACCGCTGAAGCCCACTTGCTTAACCGGGCGTCGAATGTCGGATATTGGATATTCAATTGACACCTCAAAGTCGCCTCTCTATCCTTATTGCTAACAATAGCTTAGGGCGAAAGTGTTATTGGACAACTTCCTCGATGAAGAGATGCGCGCTGCCTTCCGCTGCGGTTACGTCGCGCTCGCCGGACCACCCAACGTCGGCAAGTCGACCCTGCTCAACGCGCTGGTCGGCGAGCACCTGAGCATCGTCTCGTCGAAGGCGCAGACGACGCGGGAACGTGTGTCGGGCATCCTGACCACGGAAGACTATCAGATCCTCTTCATCGACGCGCCCGGCCTCATCGAGCCGCGCTATGAATTGCAGGAAGCGATGCGATGGGCTGCCGGCGCGGCGATCGATGAAGCGGACGTCGTAGCGTTTATAGTCGATGGCACGAAACCCGACACGATCCCGGATGAGGAGAGCGGCGACTTCGCCGGGATACGTTCGGTTCCGATGATCCTCACCATCAACAAGAAGGACCTGATCGATCCTGCGACTGAGGCGCGACTTATCGAGGAGGTCGAGGCACGGGGCTGGAGTGTGCTGGCAATCTCGGCGACGACAGGGGAGGGGCTGGATGATCTTCTCGCTCGTATCATTCCGCTTCTCCCGGAATCCCCGGCATTGTTCCCCGTGGAGGACAGCGCCACTCAGTCGCTGAGGTTCTTCGCTGAAGAGTTCGTGAGAGAGACCTGCATGGAAACGTATAGGGACGAGGTCCCGTATAGCGTTATTTGCAGGGTCGACGAATTCCGGGAAGAACGGGATCCCGTCTTCATAAGAATCATCATTTACGTGGAGAAGGAAAGTCAAAAGGGAATCATCATCGGCCGCGGCGGCTCGGCGATCAAGAAGATCGGGGAGGCTTCGCGCAAGAAGATCGAGGAACTCATCGGCCGGCAGATCTACCTCGAGCTACGTGTGAAGGTCCTCGCAGGGTGGCGTCGCAAGCGGGAGCGCCTGCGAGAGCTGGGCTTTGCGCTGCCGCCGCCCTCGAAAGGTGGACACAACCCGAGCCAAGGTGTAGATAGGTAGACATGGAGAACGAAAAACTCGACGACCTGTTGTTGGATGTGTTGTGCTGCCCGAAGTGCATCGGCGGACTGGAATACCGAGCGGAGGAAGCCGTCCTATTGTGCCACGCGTGCCGGCTCCGGTACAATATCAAAGACGGTATTCCCGTGATGTTGATAGATGAGGCCGAAGCTTTCTGACGCCGCAGCACTAGCCGTTCTGGCAGCACTCGCTGCGCCTTCCTACTTGGCGGCCCAGGAGCCGCCGACTTCCGAGGGCGCCGAATTCCTACTTCTGCCTGTTGGAGCCCGCGCCGTCGGCATGGGCGGCGCCGTGACCGCAATGCGCGGAATCGGCGAGCTCGTGCTGTGGAACCCCGCGGGGGTCGCCGGCATGACCGACCGCCGACTGCTGTTCAATCACAGCGAGTCGGCGTTCGACACGAGAAGCGACGTACTCTCGCTCGCCTGGCCCGTCCGCTCGATAGGCACCTTGGCGCTCACCTACTACCTGGTCGACTATGGGGAACTTACGAGCACCGGCCCCGACGGGTCGGTGACTGGCTCGATCAACTTCCGCAATCAAGAATTCCTGCTCAGCTACGCGACGCGGGTGGCCGGGCCGCTGGAGATCGGCATCAACTACAAGCTGATCCAGTTGATCTTCCGCTGTGACGGGATATGCGCCGGCTCGCAATCGTTCACGCGGACAACTCACGCGTTCGACTTCGGGCTGATCTGGGGCCGCGCTGGGGGCGTGCCGCTGTCGCTGGGTGCATCGATCCGGCATCTGGGCTTCCCACTGAAGGGTGAGGACGAGGACGATCTGTTGCCGACACGCGTGCGCGTGGGATTGGCCTACGAGGCACTCTCCGCGTTTACCGCCGATTCCACGGTTACGCTCGTCCTCACGATGGACCTGGAGGACCAGACGAGGGATCTTGGCGCCCCGGAAGTGATGTTCGGATCGGAATTGGGAATCACGGGCCTGTTCTTTATGAGGGCGGGCTACGCCTTTTTGGATACCGGGTTCGGTGGGCCCTCTCTCGGTTTGGGAGTGACCTACGACTGGTTCTACCTCGATCTGAGCCGTGGGTTCGACGAGGTGAGCTCGGCGACCGGTGAGGACGCCGTGCAGGTAAGCTTCGGCATAATCTTCTAGCGCCCGGGCGGACGACGACAAAGTCACAGCCCTTTCCGGAAGGCCTTTTCTTCAATGCTCGACAAGAACTCCATTATCCGCTACCTGCGCGAGCGTGCACAGAGGCCCGTGCGGTTGAAAGAGATCGCCCGGGCACTGCGAGTCGATGCCCGGGAATACCGCAGGCTGAAGCGGCTACTTCGCGAGATGGAAGAGGCCGGCGATATCTATCGCGTCCGGAAACGCCGCTACGCGCTTCCCGATCGCATCAACCTGGCCGTGGGACGCCTGCAGGTGATTCGTGCCGGGCACGGGTTCGTGATTCCCGAGGAGGGGGGCGAGGATGTGTTCGTCACGTCTTCACAGCTGGGCAACGCCTACGACGGCGACCGAGTCGTCGCACGAATCGAGCGCCAGCGGCGCGGCCGCAAGCCCGAAGGCACTATTGTCAGAGTCCTGGAACGGGCTCGTAGCCGGGTCGTAGGCGTATACCACCGGTCCGGTCCCTATGCCTATGTAAAGCCGCTCGAAAGTGTCCTCCACCGCGACGTGTTCATACCACGGGGGGCCGGCGGCGAGGCCGGGGACGGCGTGATCGTAGTGGCGCGCATCGTCGATTGGGGCAGCGACCATCACGACCCGGTCGGGGAGATCGCCGAGATCCTGGGCCGGCCCGGTGAGCCGGGCGTCGACGTGCTCGCGATCGTCCACTCCCATGAGTTGCAGGCTGAATTCCCTCGAGATGTGCTGGGCGACGCGGAGAAGTTGAGAGCAGCACACGACGGCGAGATCGAGCTCGGAGACCGAACCGACTTCCGGGGGACGCTGACGTTCACCATCGACCCCGCGGACGCCAGGGACCATGACGACGCAATCTCGATCGAGCGGCTGGCCTCCGATCGCTGGCGGGTCGGCGTTCACATCGCCGACGTCTCGCATTTCGTTCGCGAGGGCTCGCGCGTTGACCTCGAGGCACTCAACAGAGGAACCAGTGTGTACCTGGTCGATCGCGTGCTGCCGATGCTGCCAGAGGCGCTCTCCGGCGATTTATGCTCGCTCAAGCCCGACGAGGATCGTTACACGTTGTCGGCATGCCTGGAGATGAACTCGGCGGCCGAGGTCAGCTCGGTCGATTTCGCGAGCGCTGTGATCCGCAGCCGCCACGCGTTGGCCTATGAGGAGGCGCAGGAAATATTAGACGGCGAGCGCCCCGCCGGGAAAGAGTTGCGTGAATCACTCCGCAGCCTACGCGATCTGGCGCTACGCTTGCGCGAGCGCCGACAGGCGCGGGGAGGGCTCGACTTCGATCTGCCGGAAGCCCGCGTTATCGTCAACTCGGCCGGTGAGCCCACCACGGTGCAGCGCATCCTGCGACTCGACACCCACCGGCTGATCGAAGAGTTCATGATCCTCGTAAACGAGTCGGTGGCGCGATCGGTGGACAGTAAGGGGGTGCCCTTCATCTACCGGGTACACGAAGCGCCGGACCCCGATCGGCTCGAACGCTTGCGCGAGTTCGTGACCGGCTTGGGGCTCAAACTAGCACGAGACGCCGACAGAACGCCCCGCACCTTGCAGCGGCTCCTCGCAGCGGTCGAGGGACGGCCCGAGGAACCCGTCGTCTCGACCCTCGTCTTGAGGAGCATGAAGCAGGCGCGTTACAGCGCCGAGCGCGCGGGACACTTCGGTCTCGGTTCTCGGGCCTACGCCCATTTTACCTCGCCCATCCGTCGCTACCCAGACCTCGTTGCGCACCGGATCATCCGCATGGCCGTCTTGCAAGGGCGTGCCGTACCCGAGGAGTTGGCGGGGCAGCTGGAGGCTGTGGCCCGCCAAGCATCAGCCCGGGAGCGCCAGGCGATGGAGGCCGAGAGAGAGTCGGTAGACCTCAAGAAGATGGAGTATCTCGAGCGGCACCTCGGCGACGTGTTCGATGGAACCATAAGCGGTGTAACATCTTACGGAATGTTCGTGCTACTCGACGACGTTCTGGCCGAGGGGCTGGTACACGTTAGCCAGCTGGCGGATGACTACTACCACTTCCTGGAGGATGATTACGCCCTGGTCGGTGAGGTCCAGCGGCGGCGCTTCCGGCTGGGCGACCGGGTGACGGTCCAGGTAATCAAGGTAGACCGGGAGGCCCGACAGCTGGACCTGGGACTGTCCACCTGAGGTTGGAACAGGCCGATCGCATAGGGTTACAGAGCCCTAGACGGGGTTATAAGGCCCTAGTAAGTTCAGCAGGTTAGTGTTGGGTAGGCGACTAATCACATCGCGATCATGCCGCTACCACCGGTAATCGTATACTATTCTTCCGCCAAGACCTCGGCGCCACAGGCCCTCTCGGACCATGTGGCCGGACGGGAGTCCAAGCTCGTAACGGCCCGGGCCGCCGCCGACGTGCTGGCCATGGTCAACCGCGGACATCCTGCTCTGGTGGTACTGGACGGTGATGGAGATATCACAGAGGTCTGCGACCTGATCGGCAGTCTCAGGTCTGACCCGTTCAGCGCGATCGTGCCGATAATCGTCTGGTCCGAGGAAGCGGGGATCGAGGTCATCGAGCGGGTCCTCGATGCCGGGGCCGATGACTTCCTCAAGCACAACATGGACCCGCACGAGAAGCTCCTCCGACTGAACACGGTCGTCAGGCGTGCGGAGCGGGACGTCGGCGTTCATCCGACGACGCGCCTGCCCGGTACGGCGATGATCGAGCGGGATATCGGGGCTCGTCTGGCGGCCGGAGAGGATTTCGCGGTCTGTTACGCCGACATCGACAATTTTAAGGAATTCAACGACCGTTACGGTTACGGCCACGGCGATCGCGTGATCTTCCTGGTTTCGAAAATCCTGCGCGACGTGGTGAAGGCCTTTGCGCCATTGGGCTTCATCGGGCACATCGGCGGCGACGACTTCATCTTCAACGTATCGCTCGAGATTTTTGAGCTGTGTTGCCGGGAGACCATCTCGATCTTCGACACGCTCATACCGTTCCAATACTCTGAAGAAGACAGGCGGGCGGGTTTCTTTTGGGGAAAGGACCGCCGCGGCCAGCTGCACCGTATCCCGTTGATGACGCTATCGATCGGGGTCGTCACGAATTCAGAGCGCTGCTTCACGCATACGGCGCAGGTCGGTGAACTGGCGACCGAAATGAAAGCCTACGCCAAGACCAAACAGGGCTCGATCTTCGTAGTCGATCGTCGTCATGGTCAACGTGACACTCTCGCCATCCAGGCGACGGAGCTAAGGACGGATGCCATGAAGGAAGGACCATGAACGTCTCCTGCCCACAGTGCAAGACCGTCTTTCGAGTGGATCCCCGTAAGGTGCCGGCCGAAGGCGTACGTGCCCGCTGCTCGGTGTGTGGAGGCGTTTTCGAGATCGTGTCGGAAGGGCGGCAGGCCGCCGTCGCCGCCCAGCCCGCAGCCGCGGCTCCCGGGCCGGCCGCCGCTCCGCCACCGCCTCTGCCGGCTATCCCAGAGGCGCCGGCAGTACCTTCGCCGCCTGCACCCGAGCCGACTCCTCAGCCGGCGTTTGCGACTCCACCACCGCCGCCACCGCCTCCACCGTCGGCGGAGGCCGAAGCTCCGGCGACCGGCAGGCCGTTTGGCCAGCCCGATCCGGAGTCGCGTGCGCGCCGCCTCGCCCGTGCCCTGATCTCGGACGTGGCGGCTTATCACCCGGAGCGTCTGGAGATCGGACTGCGCGAGGGGCGCTTGAAGGAGCTCTTCCAGGAAGAGCTCAGAAAGTCATGGCAGGAGTACGTTGAGCAGGTCGGAATCGAGGTCGCTAAGAGCACACCCTACTTCCGGGATGCGCTCAACGAGATTCTCGCCAAGGGCAAAAAGGTCTTCTGACCGGCGGCCGCGAGGCGGTCGCGCCCGGCGTGGCGCGTGAGGGAACGTGAGGCGGCGGGGACGAGCCGACAGGTTGACCGCGCCGGGGTCATTCGGATATCTTTCGCAGGGAGCTGGGGCCGTCCGCTCGGGCGGCCTTATCGTTTGTGGTGACTGAGTTTAGAACGATTACTGACAGTAGATCTTCAAGAGGAAAGGTGAGGTCATGGCGGTAGCGACGGAGCTGGGCCTGCTCAAGGAGCTGAGAGAGCGGATCGAGGAGCTCAGGGGGTATCTTTGACATAGCTGGCAAGCGGAGCAAAGCACACGCCCTGGAACGGCAGACGACCGCGCCCGGCTTCTGGGAGGATTCCGACGCGGCGCGCGCGGTGATGCAGGAGCTCAACGAGCTCAAGAGCTGGATCGACCCGTGGGAGGAGCTCGATCGGAAATCGGGCGACCTGGTCGAGCTCGGCGAGCTCATCGAGGCCGAGGGCGACTCCGAGATGGAGGAGGAGTTCCGCGGCGAGGTCGAGGGATTAGCCAAGCAGCTCGAAGATCTCGAATTCCGCAACATGCTCCGCGGGTCCGACGCCGAGCGCGACGCCCTCCTCACCATCCACCCCGGTGCCGGTGGCACCGACTCCCAGGACTGGGCCGAGATGCTCATGCGCATGTATACGCGCTGGGCAGAGTCGCATGGCTTCCAGGTGGCGGTGCTGGACCTGGTTCCGGCCGAGGAGGCTGGGATCAAGTCCGTAGCTCTCGAGATCGCTGGCCGATACGCCTACGGCTATCTGCAGGCGGAGAAAGGTGTCCACCGCCTCGTTCGCATCTCACCGTTCGACCAGCAGGCTCGACGCCACACCTCCTTCGCCTCGGTCTTCGTCTACCCGGTTATCGACGATGCCGTCGAGATCGACATCGGTCCCGAGGACCTACGCATCGACACCTACCGCGCGTCCGGAAAGGGCGGCCAGCACGTGAACAAGACGGACTCCGCGGTGCGGATAACTCATACGCCAACCGGCATCGTCGTATCCTGCCAGCAGGAGCGCAGCCAGCACCGCAACAAAAACACCGCGATGAAAATGCTGAGGGCCGCGCTCTACGAACGCGCGCTCGAGCAGCGGCAAAAAGAGCGCGAGAAGATAGATGAGGCGAAGACGGAGATCGCCTGGGGGAATCAGATTCGCTCTTACGTCTTCCAGCCTTATACGCTGGTCAAGGACCATCGCACCAACATCGAGCAACCCGACGTCCAACGTGTAATGCAGGGTGACCTCGACAGGTTCATCATAGGCTACTTGAAGCGACACGGGGCTAGATCAGAATGACTGAAACGGGAGAGGCGCAGCACGTCATAAAGGCGCGGCAAGACAAGCTGCGACAGCTGCGCGAGCTGGGAATCGAGCCGTACGCTTATCGGTACGAGCCGACGACCTCGGTCGGGGCGGTGATCCGCGATTACGAAGCGATGTCCGACGAGAGCGCCGTGAAGTCCCGGCTCGCAGGCCGTGTCCGCTCACTGCGACCTCACGGAAAGACTACCTTCATCCACCTGGAAGACCGGACAGGTAGGGTGCAGGTCTACTTCCGCAGGGACACGCTGGGCGACGAGGGTTACGAGCTGGTCAAGCTTCTCGACCTCGGCGATTGGATCGGTGTCGAGGGCCCGATGTTCCGAACCCGCAGCGGCGAGGTCACGCTACGGGCCGACGAGATCAAGCTCCTCGCCAAGACGGTCAGACCGCTGCCGTACGGGAAGGAGGAGACGGGCGAATCGGGCGAGGTGATCGAGCACGGCGGCTTTGGCGACGTGGAGAGCCGATATCGCCAGCGCTACGCCGACCTGGCCGTACACCCCGAGGTGCGCGACCTGTTCGTAATCCGAACGAAAGTGCTGCGCGAGATCCGACGTTTTCTTGACGATCGCGGTTTCCTGCACGTCGAGACGCCCATCCTCCAGCCGATCTACGGTGGCGCAACGGCGCAGCCGTTCAAGACGTTCCACCGGGCACTCGACAGCGAGCTGTACCTGCGGATCGCCGACGAGCTTTACCTGAAGCGGCTCATCGTCGGCGGCCTCGAACGGGTCTACGAGATCGGTCAGGTCTTCCGCAACGAGGGCATCGATCGCACGCACAATCCCGAGTTCTCCATGCTGGAGCTCTATCAGGCGTACGCCGATTACAACGATATGATGGACCTGACCGAGGCGCTCGTTCACCACGTTGTGCAAGAGGTGGCGGGCTCCAGCGTCATCACATACGAGGGGAAGCAGCTCGAGTTCGAGCCGCCTTGGGAGCGACTGACCTGGTACGAAGCCGTCGAACGGCACGGGAACTTGAGCGCGGCGGAGCTGCAAGGGGAGAGGCTGCGTGAGGCGGCACGAGAGGCGGGCGTCGAGGACGCCGACGACAAAGGCAGGGCCGCCCTGCTCGATGGCCTGTTCAAGGCCTTGGTCGAGGATGAGCTGAGCGGGCCGATCATCGTTTATGACTATCCGGTGGAGCTGAGTCCGCTGGCCAAGGGTAAACGCGACGGCGACGCGGCGCTCACCGAGCGCTTCGAGGTCTTCGTCGCGGGCCGCGAGCTGGCCAACGCCTTTAGTGAGCTGAACGACCCGTTCGAGCAGCGAGAGCGCTTCGAGGCCCAGGTCCGCATGCGCGAGGAAGAAGGGTGGGAGGAAGCCCACCAGGTGGACGAGGATTATATCACGGCGCTGGAGTACGGATTGCCCCCTACAGGTGGCATGGGGCTCGGGATTGACCGGCTGGTGATGGTTCTCACCGATCGCTCCTCGATTCGCGAGGTAATTCTGTTCCCGACACTCAGGCCGGAGTGAGCCATGCCGCTTGAGCTGTATCTGGCAACCCGGAATCTGGCGGCGCGGAGCAGGTCGCGCTTCATGAACCTGATAACGATCATCGCCATCGGTGGCATCTGCGTGGGGGTAATGGCGCTGATCGTGGTGATCGGCGTCATGTCCGGCCTGCAGACCGAAGTTCGAGATCGCATACTCGGTACGAACCCGCACATAATGGTGCTCACCTTCGGGGAAGGACTGAGGCTGGACGACTGGGAGCAGCCTCTCGAACATCTGCGCCAGGACGTGGCGGTCACGATCGCCGAGCCCTTCATCTACACCGAGTCGCTGATCTTCCAGGACGTGCATTACCAGCAGGGTGTGGCGCTGCGCGGCATAACCGCCGACGCGACGGCGCGGCTCGAGGACCAACTCCTGGGTGGGTCCTGGGATTTCGAGAACACGGAGTCCGGCCTGCCTGGCGTCGTGCTCGGTTTCCGCCTGGCCGACCGTCTCCTCGTGTACCCGCGGGACACGGTAAGCCTGATCTCGGCCCACGGAGCCGAGCTCTCGCCGGCTGGCTTCATACCAAGGTTCAAGAAGTTCGAAGTCGTAGGTCTCTTCAAGAGCGGCATGTTCGAGTATGACAACCAGATGGGCTACGTGCCACTCAGCGCGGCTCAGGATCTTCTGGGCATGGAGGACGCCGTGACCGGCCTGGCGCTTTGGATCAGGGATCCCTGGCAGGCGGACGCCGAAGCGCAACGCATGCAGGTCGAGCTGGGATACCCCTACACGCTTAGAGACTGGAAGCGGATGAACGAGGGCCTCTTCTCGGCGCTCAAGCTCGAGAAGATGGGCATGGGCCTGGTCCTGGCGTTCATCGTCCTCGTCGCCGCCTTCAATATCGTGTCCACCCTCATCATGGTCGTGGCCGACAAGACGAGGGAGATCGGGATCCTCCGCTCGATGGGCCTGACATCCCGCAGGGTCCTGCGGACTTTCATGCTGCAGGGCCTGATCATTGGAGTTGCAGGAACCTTGTTGGGTCTGCTCGGCGGGTTGGCCCTCGCCTGGGCCATAGACTACTTCGGGCTCATCTCGCTGCCCGGAGACGTCTACCTGATCAGCCAGATCCCCGTCATACTCAAACCGCTCGACGTCACCCTGATCGTCGTCGTCAGTATTCTCATCTCCTTTACGGCCACCATCTACCCGTCGCTGCAGGCCGCGCGGTTGACGCCGGTGGAGGCGATCCGTCATGAATAGCTCGGCCATCGCCGCCGAACGGCTGTTCAAGTCGTTCAAGGATAGCGACGGCTCGGAACTCCCGATCCTGAAAGGGGTCGACCTAGAGGTGAAGGTCGGCGAGGTGGTGGCGGTGGTCGGCGCCAGCGGGGCAGGGAAAAGTACGCTACTTCACCTCCTGGGAGGACTCGACCGGCCCTCTGCGGGCGAGGTCTATCTGGCGGGCGAACCCCTCTCCAGACTGGCCGAAGCGGAGCTGGCCGAGGCCCGCAACGAGCGATTTGGCTTCGTTTTCCAGTTCCACCACCTGTTGCGGGAATTCAGCGCTCTTGAGAATATTATGATGCCCCTGCTGATTGGTGACATTGAGAGCTCGCAGGCACGGAAGCGCGCCGAGGCCCTGCTGCGGGCGGTGGGTTTGGAGCGGCGTGGCGGACACAAGCCACCCCAGCTGTCCGGAGGCGAGCGGCAGCGAGTGGCCGTGGCACGGGCGCTGGCCAACAGTCCGTTGGTCCTCCTGGCCGACGAACCCTCCGGCAACCTGGACCACCATACGGCCGAAGGGCTGCACGATCTGTTTTTCAGACTCCGCGATGAGCGGGAGTTCGCCGTCGTGCTCGTCACGCACAACCTCGAGTTCGCGGGGCGTGCGGACCGGGTCCTTC
>JBDHKT010000420.1:0-3066 GCA_039586255.1 Gemmatimonadota bacterium
GTCCGTCGCCATTATGAGGTCTCCGGGAAATGTGGATAGTGGCACTGCCAGCACAGGTACTGCGGATTGTGCGATCGAAGGTTGATTCGCGGTATGTGCCGCGGACTCGTTGCATCCTCGGCATGGCAACCACCGCAGAAAGCCCTCTCCGTCGGCTTGCCGGGACGAACGGTACGCGGTGCGGTCTTGTGTTCGTCCGGCGCGTCGTGACACGTCGTGCACTCAAGCGTCGCGTGGTGCGATACCGCCTTCTGGCTGCCGATCTGGCCGTGACAGGCGCTGCAGGAGCCCGGCGCCACCGGCGGCTCGGGCGCGTGTGGTCTGTGGCAGGTCACGCACGGTATAAGAGGGTTATGGGCTACCGGGTCGATCTGCGCGAATCCGGTCGGGCGGCTCGGGTTGTAGGCATGACAGCGCGGGCAGTGGTCGCGTTCGCTTGGAATCGCTGGCTTGACCTCCACCGGGTTTGCCACGTGCCCACTCCTGCTGTCCGGCGAATTTCTTCGGATGGGCGATGATCGTATCGATCGCCGCCGCCCGGTAGTGCCCGATCTCGCCGAACGTATCGGGAATCAGGAAGTAACGCGCCGCGATGAGCGCCAGCGCAGCTAGGGCAAACACCACAGCAAGTCGCGGGACCTGTTGGGGCAGTCTGTGGCTCCGAAACTCGGGTAGTCTGACCATGCGCGTCGCCGGTTGGGCGGTACCGTGATGGCTGGGGCAAGCCGAGGGGCGAGAGCCAAGCCGGGTCTCCCAACCCGGGGTCACTAATCTCACCCGCGGGTCCTAATAACAAATATCGTTCGCCGGCGCCAGTCGCGGGGGCTCCCGGCGCCCCGCGGCGGCGGCGTTCTAGCCGCCTCCCGGCTCGGGCATCGTGTGGCAGAGATGGCAGTCTGCCGGCGCGTTGTGCTCGAGCTTGTCGGCGTGGCAGACGGTGCAGACCTGACGTGTCCACTCGGTGATAAAGGCGGCCTTATCCCCGTGACAGAGGTTGCACCCACTGTGAGCGGCCGCGGGATGGATCTGCAACACGTTGTCCTTGTGGCAGCTGAGACAGGTCCTCTCGGGCTGATGATGGAACGTGTGGCAGTTCTCGCAGCTGAGTCCTTCGGCCCGCATGCTCGGCGCGGTGTGACATTGGGAACACTCGAATCCACGGGCGCGATGAACGGAGTGTGTGAAGTCGCCGGTTTCGGTCGTGATCGTCTCTGCGGGTGCGCCGCCCGGTCCCCTGTGACAGCCGGCGCAGTTCATCGGGTCGATGACGCGGTGATGGCAGTTGTCGCAGCTCGCTCGATCGGTCAGCGTGATGCCGCCATGCTCATCCAGCGGGGTGTGGCATTCGGTGCACGCGACATCGGCGCCCTGCACATGTGGGTTGTGGTCGAACCGTCGACCGGCAAAGCGACCCGCCTGTTCGCCGATGTCGATGTGACACTGGAGGCAGACGTTGCCACCGAGCGTCGGGCCCAGCTCGACGTGCGGGACGGAGTAGGGAAGCGAAGCGTTTTCTGCGGCCTGCTGAACGAGCTGCAGGGATGCGCGCAGCAGCTGGTCGGCATAGGCGATGTTGTGTGCGCCCTTCCCGCGCTCGACGAAGCTTACGTTCTCCTCGGCTAGTGTGAGCAGGCTATCGGCCGTGGCGCGGGTTCGGACGGGTGTTCCACTCAGTGTGCTGCGGGCCGCGCGCACGACCGAGGCGACCTCGCTCTGTCGCCGCTCGACTTCCTGCTGCCAGGACGGGAGGATGTTGGCATAGCGTATTCCGTGGCACGACATGCAGGTCGCCTCGCCTGCTCGCTTCACTTGGGCGTGCCCCTCTATCTCGGCCGGAAGGCCATGGCAACTCTGGCAGGAGACCCGTGCGAGGAACATGGTGCTGGGCGTGTTCTCGGTGCCGTGGCCGCCCATCCCGGAATACATGAGCTTCTGCGCGTCGTGGGCGCCCTGATGGCAGGAGTTGCAGTCGAGCTCGAATGATTGAGCGAGCGAAACGACGCGGTGGAGTATCGGTGTGTGGCACTGCGTGCACTTGACGTTGCGCTCGGCGATGTGGATACTGTGCACGAGAGTCGTGTTCTCGAACTGCGCAATCCGCTCGGGCTCGTTGTGGCAGTTGAAACAGCGGCGCTGGCCCGCTTCGCCGGTCCCGCTGGTGACCGTTTCGTGGCAGCCCACGCACGAGATCAGGTTATCGACGTACTCCGGGTGGTCGACAACGAAGCCGGCAGCCGAGCGGAAGCGCGGCGGTGAGTCGTGGCAGCCCGTGCAACCGGCGACCGGCTCGCCCGCCGGCCGATCTTTGAAGTGGCAGATGTAACAGGTGACGGCGGTGACCCTGAGGTGTGCGGCGCCGATCTCGTAGCCCTCGAGCTCCAGCGGGCTGCCCTGAACGATCTGGGAGTGGCAGCTGGTACAGCGTAGGCGCTTGCCGCGACGCTGCTCTCCCAGGTGGTGGGTGTGATCGAAGCGGACGCCCTCGTAGTTGACCACGCCTTCCAACCCGCGCTCGGTGTGACAGCCCGAGCGGAGGCAGGCGGCGTCCTCGATCTCCGCCCACGGCTTCATGCCGTACGCACCGGTGACGTACTTGACGACCTGGTTGGCCGCCTGGAGCTTGCCCATCGCCTCGGCTTTGATTCCGGGCGCGTAGTGGCACTGGATGCACTTGACGGTGTTATGAGAAGAACTCGCCCAGGAGTCGTAGTAGGGCTGCATGAGATGGCAGTTCGTACAGAAACTCGGCTGGCCGCTGTACTCGATGAAGCCTACCGTGCCAACCGCCATCAGGATCACCAGCAGGATCCCGACCTGTATGGCGATCTTGATTGGGCGCGAGAAGCGATCCAGAAACCCCGTCAGGCGTGCCATACTCCTATAGCTCTTCCTTTCTCAAGGACCGAAGTTTGAACCACGCGAGTACGATCGCGGAAAGCGCTAGGAACCAGACCGGAATCAGCGTAAGCCCGTGCTCCCAGCGGTGTTCCGCTGCCACTTCCTCTGCGGCACGGATGTCCGTCGCTATCGAGCCAACCTGCCGGCTCAGATCCTCCAGCACCTCCA
>JBDHKT010000421.1:0-4382 GCA_039586255.1 Gemmatimonadota bacterium
ACAAGTGGTTCCACCCGCTCCGCTCAGACATCCAGATGACCTCCTCACCGTCGTTGATGTCGCGGCGAAACCGCTTCCCGGCGTAGTCAAAGAAGGTCTGGGGCTCCTCGGAGACTACAGCCCGGGTCGCGGCCGTGGTGGCGTCAATCTCGATGATCCGGAAGACCTCGTGGCCGCGCTGGTTGTACTCGAAAGTCAGCCGCTCACCGTCCTCCCGCCACTCTAGCGAGGAGAGAGAGTACGCGTTGGGGAAGAGCTCGGTGGACGGCTCGATCTTCTCGCCCGTCTCCACATTCAGGATCACGGGCATCTCCTTGTCCAACACGTCCCCGGGCTTGGCGTAGAGCAGCGTCGAGTGCTCAGGCTGGAGCTGGTCCTCGGGCGATGACGCGACGTAGTGCACTTCCCGCTGGTAGCCGGGGATCACCCGGTACACCGCCAGCCGCCGGGAGTCCGGGGACCACGCTAGAGACGCGCGGGTGTACTGGTTGCCCTCACTGCCGTCGTGGGTCAGGAGTCTGAAGTCGTCCGACCCGGACTCCCGGACTGCCACGTTGTAGCCGTGAATGAACGCCTCCATCGCGCTGTCCGGCGACTGCACCGGCTCGCCGCTCTGCATCCGCCACCGCTGGCCTGGGCCCGCGCTCCAGGGGAAGTCGCGGTTTCTCCTACCGCGCTCTTCCCGTGCGCCCTGGTTCCCGCACGCGTAGTCATCCAGCTCGCACCGCCACGTCGAGTCGGCGAGGACGAACTCGATGGCCTTCTCGTCATCCACGTACTCGAAGCTCCGGAACGGGAGCGTCAGTGCGGTCACCGTGTCCTCCCGCGCCACGGTCAGCGACGCCGCCAGCCGGGCGTGGTCGAAGGCCGGCCTCTTCTCGGCGACCGTCGGGTCCACGAGAACGAACTGATCCCCGCCCTCCACCGACTTCCGGTACCAGAAGCGGCTACTCTCACCGATCCAGTTCGGCTCCTCGGCCACATCGATGACGAGGTCTCGAGTCCGCTCCGCGAAGCTGTCGGCACGGACGTAATCCTCCAACGTCCCCTGGGCGACCGCCGCGCCGGGGAACCCGTAGAGAATGACCGCGACCCCCAGGAGGCCCGCGGACAAGCGTAGGCATGACATCGGTTGACTCCTTCTTCCACCGGTTCGGATGAGCGGCCTCAGCCTGATGCGAGGCACCGTTGGTCCCGCTGCCCAACTGATATGTCTGGGGCCGCCCGGTCGACTACTATACTGCCTCGATCTATCCGTTCGTCAGACTAAGCCACCCACTGAGGCCAGCACAACTCCCCGTCCCGCTGCAAGCGTGATCCGCTCGTGGTCACACTCGTGGTGACAGCGCCCACCGGCGCTGGCTGGCGCTGGTTCGTGCCCTTTCAATCCGCAGGTCGTGGGTGGAGCTTCACACCGCGCGCACGGCGCGCGGCGTTCAGTGTGCGGGCTCGATTATGACCAAGGGTGTGACCGCGCGGAGAGCGTTTCTCAGGTCCTCGTCCTCGCAGCTGTCCGCCTACCGTAACCGGCTTCCTTGAAGTACTTTTGGCCCTCGAATGATGTCATTGAGCGAGATACCCGAGGCCCTCAGCGCGGCGCTTCCCAAGAGATACGAGCTCGACCGTATCGTAGGGCGCGGCGGCATGGCTACGGTCTACCTGGCCGACGACGTGCGCCACGACCGGCCGGTAGCGGTGAAGGTATTGCACCCCGAGCTCACCGCGTCGATCGCCGGTGGCCGGTTCCTCAACGAGATCGGGTTGTCCGCCCAGCTGACCCACCCCCACATACTCATGCTCATCGACTCGGGCGACGCGGATGGCTTTCTCTACTACGTGATGCCATACGTGGACGACTCGCTCCGGGCGCTGCTGGAGCGCAAGGGCAGCCTGGCGCCGCGGCAGGCGCTGGAGCTGGCCTACGAGGTGGCGGACGCGTTGAGCTATTCTCACCGGCGCGGGATCGTACACCGGGACATCAAGCCGGAGAACATCCTGCTGTCAGAAGGGCATGCCGTCGTGGCCGACTTCGGTGTCGCCAAGGCGATCTCCACGGCCGGCGGAGACAGGATCACGCGGACCGGTTACCCCGTCGGGACGCTCGGGTACATGAGCCCCGAGCAGGCGGCGGGACGCTCAGACCTGAGCGAGGGGACCGACATCTACAGCCTGGCTTGCGTGGTGTTCGAGATGTTGATTGGCGAACCGCCGGGGATGTGGGTGACAGAGGAGGCGGGCCGCCTGGGGCGATTCATCGACGCCCCGCCGAAGCAGCGCCTCAAGCTGGACGGGTTGCCGGGCTCGTTGGAGAGCAGCCTGGTGCATGCCATGCGTCTGCGCCCCGACGAGCGCTACGTGACAGCGGGCGAGTTTGCCGAAGCGCTGCAAGCGGCGCTCAGCGCTCCTAAGGTGTACAACGAGGCGGAGGCTCAGCGCATAGTGCAGCGCGCCGCCGATCTGGAGGCGAAGCAGAGCCGGCACCAGGAGTCAGCGCTGTCGCTGGGCGGCGTCGAGCAGATGGCCGCCGAGATCGGGATCGCGCCGGAGCTGGTGCGGGATGCCGCGCGCCCGGACGTGATAGCCGCGCCGCCACCTGCCGATCCGCCGAGCGGCATCGAGAAGGGCGGCCTTTTTGGCTTCACCGGCAAGGTGGAGCTCGAGCGCACCATCGACGTGGAGGTGTCAGGCGATACCTACGGGATCCTGTTGGAGGAGATTCGCGACAACGTAGGCCATTCCGGGCAGATCAATGAAACGCTGAGCCAGTTTCTTTCTTGGGAAACCAGGCGGGCCGCAGCGTACTGAACACAGCCGTGATCGCCGGGGGTAGCATGGTAGGCATGGCCATCTTTGTCTCGGGCGTCGACGCCGGCGTTGGGGGCGTCGGGTTCGTGCTGGGTGTGGGGACGTTGGCCGCGGTGTACGGCAGCCTCCGCGCATGGCATCGTGCCCGCGTGCGCCGAAAGTCCAGGACTTTGACCCGGCTGCTCGATCGTCTCGCCGATCTCGTCCGCGACTACGACGCGCCTGCTTTGCCCGGGCAGCCTCCGTCACCGACTAGCCGGAGTCGAAACAGCGGAGAATGAAGCGCGCTAGTCGTAGCCACGGTTGACGGGTCGACAGAGGGGTCAACAGATCGTCAACAGCCCCCCCGGCGTCGCAGGCCCTCTCCCGTTTCTTTGAGGGAGGGCATAGCCAATTGTGATACTTCTTGGGGCCCGGGGTCCCTCGGGCGGGAGTAACCTGGATGGCGGATGCGGGACGAACTCGATGGAGTGTCTTTGTCACCAGACTGCTACTATGTTCGGCTTTGGCCTGCTGTACCTCGCAACGTACGGATACCGGCGATTCGACATCCCGGGATGACCGGCTCACCGAAGCCGAGGTCCTACAGTCGCAGGTCGAACGGTTGCGGGAGGAGACAGGTGTCCCGGGGATTGTTGTAGCCTTGGTGGAGGGAGGTGGTGCACCGCTGGTGGCGGCTACGGGATATGCTGATATCCATCGGAAGATTCCGCTCCAGTCCGACACACCGTTCTTCATCGGCAGCATCTCAAAGAACCTCTTCGCCACGATAGCACTCCAGCTTGTGGAAGAAGGTCTTCTCGGATTGGACGATCCGCTATCAACATATCTAGAGTGGCCACGTGGGGATGAGATCACGGTCCGGATGTTGATGAACCACACTTCCGGCATTCCGGATTACTTCGGTACCCTCTCCCTCCTCAGCTCCCAAGAGGACGTGCCAGAGTTCTTTTCCCGTCCTCGCCCCCCGTCCGAAATCATTGAGATGATGCCCAGTCATGACCCGACCTTCGACCCGGGCTCCCTCCAGAGTTATAGCAACACGAACGGCCTACTTGTGGGAGAGGTCATCGAAATAGTGACAGGGAAGTCGTTAGGCGAGGTGTTTGAGGAGCGCATCGTCTCTCAGCTTGGCCTGGAGAATACTTACCTGTATGGGGGAGAGACAATCGACCGACCTCGGGCTCGGGGATACTGTGGAATGCCCGGATGGGTTTCGGAGCCCGGACAACTGGCTGATTGCTCCTTCGGGGATGAAGCTCTGCCGAACTCAGCGGACGGGAGCATCGTGTCGAGTGCGGCGAATCTCTTGCGCTATCACCAGGCGTTGAGGGGGGGAGAGCTACTCGGCGATGCCTCCTGGGAAACCATGCGCCGCGTCGAACCGGGCCTGGCTAATGGGCTCGGTTACCTCATCATGAAGGGCCCGCAAGGTGATCACGAAGGAAATGCTGGGAGATCCATCGGCCACCTGTCGGCGAGTGTGTACTATCTGGAGAGGGACCTCTTTGTTGTCATGATGCTGAACCAGGGGGATGCGCAGCTTCCAATGCGTCGGTTCCTTGAACTGCGATATG
>JBDHKT010000422.1:0-2787 GCA_039586255.1 Gemmatimonadota bacterium
GGTCGCTCTGCCGCACTTCGCCATCGATCTTCTCGTACTCGAGCAGCTTGCCGACGTCGGCCAGAATGGCTCCGGCGATGACCGTGTCGAGGTCGATCTTCAGAGCCTTGCCCAGGAACTCCTGCATCGATTCGGCCGCTTTGCGCGCGATGTGCACCACGCAACGCTTGTGTTCCATGAACGTGGCCGGGCAATTGGGCACGAGGAGCGTGAACGGGATCTCGTTCAGGTCCTGCGGCTCCAGGGGGCTCAACTCGAAGGCGCGTATCCAGGTCTGCTCCACCCGTTCTCGCAGCTCTCGATCCTCTATCCACTCGAGCTCGGGCCAGAGCTTCTCAACAGCTTCCCGCATCGTGTTCTCCTTCAAGAGGTTCACCGGTTCGCCCATGCAGGATTCATGCTGCGGCTGCCGTCGAACGGTGGTGGCTATCCATGGATTGACCGGGTGCACAATTTAGATGTTCTTCGGACAGCGGGATAGACGCTTGGCAGCGAGTTAACCCAGTGCTGGCATGGTGTATGCCCCCCTCAGACCATTGGGCTTCACAGCCGCTATACCACGATCCTTCAAACGGCTGAAATTGAGCCTTCCGGTGGCCGCCGACCAGAGGCATCTGGCCCCAATCTGGGTAGGGTTGCCCGGCCGGGGGGGCAGGCGGTACACACCGGCATTGGATCAGAATACAGGAGGGTGGGAGAAGTGATCTCGAAGACGGGCGAATACGCGCTGCGCGCGGTCGTTTACATCGTGACGGAGGGGAAGGGCGCCTCTATGCGGGCGAACGAGATCGCGAAAGCGCTGGGCGTTCCAGCCAACTACCTATCGAAGACTCTACACCAGCTGGCCCGGGCCGGCGTACTCAGCTCCGAGCGGGGACCCCGGGGCGGTTTCCGGCTCGCCGGGTCGCCCGAGGATCTCTCCCTTGCCGACGTTCTCGAACCGCTCGACCCGACCTGGATCGAGTGCGGTTGCCTCTTAGGGCTACCTCGGTGCTCCGACCGGAATTCTTGCCCGCTGCACGAGCGCTGGAAGAAGGTGAGGGAGCCGATCTGCCAGTTCTTCCGGGAGACGACGCTGGCTGAGGTGTTGGAGGCCCCTAGCGCTGTTCCGGGCATCTGAGGAGCGGGTGCTTCTATCCGTAAGCCAGGCCACAGTTGACATGCGCGCTATTTCGCATAGAATGGCGTGAATTCCATCCAGCAAATCGGACAGCCTAAGCCAATACACCGATACTCTAGCATGCGGAGGCACGTGTGAGCGACGAGCACCTCGAACCGTCGTCCGAGCAGCCTTCCGGCGTCGGCGGGCATCCGAAGGGGACCCTGGCGATCGTTGGGGTCTACGGCCTGCTGTTCGCTCTGGGTTGGCTGATCCTTTACTTCTTCGTCTTTGTCCCGCGCGGGACACTAACCCAGTGAGGCGGCCATGCACGTCGACTTCTACGAGAAGATCTGGTTGTGGGCCGCCCTTGGTATCATCGTCGTCTTCCTGGCGTCGATCGGCTTCACGACGTTCGGCATGGCGGTTCGTCCGCCGAGCCACGTCGAGATGATCGACCCCGAGGCCGTGCGCAGCGACCCCGAGTTCAGTCAGCCGGGCGTCACGGTTCACGAGGACGGCAGCGCGACCGTGGTGATACAGGCGATGATCTTCGCGTTCTTGCCCAACGAGATCCATGTGCCGAGTGGGCGCCCGGTGACCTTTCGGATCACCAGCACTGACGTGATACACGGTTTCCAGATCGTGGGGACGAACGGGAACACGATGGTGGTTCCCGGCTACGTGAGCCAGTTCACGACGGAGTTTAGCCGGGCCGGCGAGTACTTGATCGTCTGCAACGAGTACTGCGGCCTGGGCCATCACGCCATGTCGGCCAAGCTCGTGGTGGAGGACATGGGGGGTGCGAGATGATCGAATCCAGGCGACTCGCAATGGCGAACTTCTGGGTGTCCATCTCGGCGTTCGCGGTGGCAGCAGCGATGGCGGTGATGCAGGCGCTATCGAGGGCGGACCTCGATCTGCCGTGGCGCAGCGCCAAGATGTACTACCTATCGGTTACGGCGCACGGTGTTCTGATGGCGCTCGTGTTCACCACGTTCTTCATCATGGGGCTCGGCTACGTGGTCAGCGAGCAGGCGCTGGGTCGGCCGATCGAGCTGAAGAAGTTGGCCTGGGGCTCTTTTTGGCTGGCGCTTCTGGGTAGTGCCCTGACCGCCTGGACGATCCTCTGGGGCAAGGCTTCAGTGCTCTACACCTTCTACCCACCGCTCAAGGCCCACCCGCTGTTCTACATCGGGGCCGCTCTTCTGGTGATCGGCTCGTGGGGCTGGTGTTGGGTGATAATCCACAGCTACCGGGCGTGGAAGCGAGAGAACCCGGGCCAACGGGTACCGCTGGCGGTTCACGGCATGCTGGCGACGGTCATCATCTGGATACTAGCGACGATTGGGGTTGCGGCAGAGATGGTCCTGATGCTCATCCCCTGGTCGCTGGGGATGGTGGACAAGGTCGATCCGGTGATGGCGCGGATACTCTTTTGGTGGTTCGGGCACCCGCTGGTCTACTTCTGGCTGCTGCCGGCCTACGTGGTCTGGTACACGATGGCGCCGAAGATCGCCGGCGGTAAGCTTTTCAGTGATCCGCTGGCGCGACTGGTATTCGTGCTGTTCATCGTGCTGTCGACGCCGGTGGGTTTCCACCATCAGTTCATGGATCCCGGTATATCGGCCGGTTGGAAGCTCTTCCATACCTTCAACACGATGTGGATCCTTTTCCCGAGCTTCATC
>JBDHKT010000423.1:0-2787 GCA_039586255.1 Gemmatimonadota bacterium
GTCGTGGACCCCGTGGCAGTCAGTACAGGTGGCCGTCTCCAGTCCGGCGCCGCTCGCCGCACCGTGCACCGATTGCGCGTAGGAACCCGCAATCTGGGGCAGCCTCACCAGCTCCTCGGTCAGCAGACCCGCCTCGCCGTGGCATTCCGCACAGGTCGCCGGTTGGTTCAGCCTGAAGGTCCGCGACTCCAGATCTGTGCTGCGAAGGATGTTGTGCTTGCCGTGACAGGTGGCACACGTCGGGGCGCGGGTGTTCCCGCGGATCCAGGAATAGCCGTGAACGCTCTCCAGATAGACACTCGAGATGCCCCCGTGGCAGCCGGAGCAGTCTGGAGACTCCAAGTCCGTGGCGTGCGGCAGCTCCGCACCCACCAGGTCCTGGTGGCACATGACACAGGATAGGCCCAGTGCCCCGTGGACTGACCGCGTGAACTCCTCCTGATTCACGACCATCCGCTCGGGCTCCTCGAGGTGCTGGAACATCGAGGGTGAGGAATGGCAGATCAGGCAGGTCGCGTCGTCCTGGGCGCGAGCCAGGGAGGCGGGTCCCAGAATGAGACTCGTTACAAGAAAGGCAGGTGCCAGAACGCCCCGATTGACAGTCATCCCAATGCTCCGGACAATAGGTAGCGATTGAGGCTGGACTCGCAAGAGGACTTCAAAGAAGTATAGGGGGGCAAGCACTGTGCCGCCTTCCACGCACCGTGGGGACGGCGATCGGCCGGGGTGGGAATTCGGGAATCCCACCCCGGCCCGCGCAACGCAGAAACTTCCACTCTAGCGCATCTGTCGCTCCACCTGGAACAGAACGTCGTACGGCCCGATGCTCCCGCGGTCGACAACCAGGTGCTGGTGGCCGAGCTGGGGTCCGCCGGTCCGGACGTAATCGCCGGGGCTCGCCGATTTCACGTCGGCGCGGTAGCGCTCGTGCAGGTACTGGCTGAGCTCGATGGCGGAGACGCCGCCGTCGCGGTCGGCGTCGGCCAGGCCGTCGCCGACGGCATCGGCCAGGAAGACCGCCAGGTAGCCGCCGGCCCGGAACTTGGCCGCAACGGACGAGGTCACGTCCTCCTCGGAGGAGAAGAGACCCATGCGGCCCGGTGCGGAGATGACGTCTTTGGCGAAGCCGCCGCTAAAGCAGGCGTCGAGGACGACGAGCGAGACGCCCGCCCCGACGTTCTCGAACATGCGGTTCATCTCGTCGTCGGTCAGGGGCCCGTCGTAGAGCTCGATCGTCTCATCCATGGCGTCCGGGTCGGTGGGCTGGTAGCCAGCGGAGCGCGGCAGCCGATCGCCGTGCCCCGAGTAAAAGAGGACGAACATGTCGTTGGGGCCCATGCGCCCGGAGAAGTCGCGGACGGCGCCGTACAGGTTACCTATGGTCGCATCGTTGTCGGTGAGGATGACAGCGTCGCCGCGCCGCATACCGGTCTGGACCATGGCATCGTGCACCCGAAGGGCGTCCTCGGCGGTGTAGGCCAGGTCATTGCCTTCGCCGGGGTAGTCACCAATCCCCATGAACACGCCGTAGATCCGACCTGCGTCGGAGGCGACTACGGGCCCCGCAGTCACCACCGGGATGTCACCCGGCGTGCCGGGGCTGAGGGCGAGCTGATAGCTGCCCGTCTCTCCGGGGCTGTACGAGGTCGTGAGGATCCGGTAGCGCCCGTCCTCCCGCAGGGTGACATCGATCCGCGAGTCCGATCGACCCTCGTAATCGTCGTTGTCGATCTTCTCGCCTTCCGGAGTCTGGAGCTGCAGGTACGTGTCGAACTCTGTCGAGGACATGGCGATGCTGACGGCCTGCCCCACAGAACCCTCGAACACATACACGTCCCGGTACTCGCCGCTGGCCAGCTGTCGGTCACCGAGTTCCAGGCTGCCGCTGGTACGCTGGCCCATCTGCAGGGCGACCACATCGCGCTGGCGCGTCGCACCCGCTTCACCACCCGCGCTGAATTCCATCCGCAACTCGTATGACCCCGTCTCACCGACTTCGTAGGACGTCACGACAACCCTGTATCTGCCGGCCTCCGTAATATCGGTCTCGATCACGCTGTGGCCGGGCAGCCCTTCGAAATCGTCGTTCTCGGTCTGCTGGCCGGTGGGATCGATAAGCATCAGGTAGGTGTCGAATTCGTCCGAGCTCACATCCAGCTGCGCTCGCTGGCCGGGGCGACCTTCGAACTCGTAACCGTCGGCGTACTCGCCGCTGCTCAAAGTCTGGTCGCCCGACGCCAACGCCCCGCGCTCCACGCGTGGCCCAGCGCCTGCCACGCTGGCGCCGCCCCCACCGATCGTTAGGGTGTAGGAACCTGACTCACCGGGCTTATAGCTGGTCACGAGCACCCTGTAGTTCCCGGCCTCGGGCAGCTGCATGGCTATCTGGGAGCGTGTGGCGTCGCCCTCGTGGTCGTCGTTCTCGAATTGCTCGCCGCTGGGCGCGACGATTATCAGATAGGGATCGAAGCCGCGCGAGCGCAGGTCGATGACGAGGAACTCTCCGCCGGCGCCGGACAGGTCGAACGAGTCGACGTACTCGCCGGTGGCTAGCTCGTTGTCACCGGCCTCCAGCATGCCCCGTTCAGTCCTCCCACCTGCGGCGACGGGCGTGGTGGCGCCCGCGGTCGTGATGTCAATCGACAGATTGTAGGCACCCGTCTCGCCGGCCTCGTACGAAGTTGCCAGGACACTCCACTCGCCGGTCTCGTCGAGTACTTTCTCGATCCGTGACCGAGAGGTCGACTCCTCGTAATCGTCGTTCTGGGTGTCGGCACCGGAGGGCGC
>JBDHKT010000424.1:0-3574 GCA_039586255.1 Gemmatimonadota bacterium
TCGTCGGCGCATTTCTGTCCTCCTGATGACCTGTCTCCTGGGGGTTGGGCGGCTGGGAGAGGGGAGACGGTGGCCCTAAGATAAGACGTAGGCCCCCCTTAGGTCAATAGACCTGAGGGGGTGCTGTATATCAGTGAGGGAAAGCCAGCCCGGCGGCTTCCAAAAGGCGGCCTACCTCCACGTACCATTCCTTACAAGGCCCGCGTGCCAGCACCTTGTCGACGAGCTCCATCGAGAACTCGTGGCTCGACTGTTCACGGCCGCGCAGCACGGTCACGACCCACGAGGCACGCTCACCTGAGCCGCGGCGCTCGGCCCTCGTAACCACAAGCTCGTTCGCGGGCACGCCGCGATCCGCGAGCAGCCGCATGACAGCGCGGCTGGTTGCGCCGGTCACGCGATAGGGGGCTGGTCCGCCATTCCGCTGGGATGTTTCGACCGTCACCACGATCTACCCGCCGGTTGAGGGAAACCTATTTTGGGGAATTGTTACCAGAGTAGCATCTCGGGGCGCCGCGTGCAAGGCCCTCCGGCCGCCACGCTTGGCAAACCGTCGGCCGGGTCCTAGCTTTTCGACGGGCTGCGGGGTTCCCACCGGGAGGGTTAGACCGTAGATGGCTCAGGGATCAGAGAACGAAACGCGGAGCGCTGACGCCGAGCGACACGAAGAGGTCGAGGAGATCAGCCTGCTCGAACTCGCCAATGTGCTCCTCAAGCGGTGGAAGCTGGTGGTGGGGCTCCCGCTGCTCGCTGCCGTGCTGACGGCGATCATCTCGCTACTGATACCCCCGAAGTACACCGCGACGGCGACCTTCGTCCCAGAGGAGGAATCGCAGAGTCTCATTCTACGCGGACGTTCTCGAGAGTCGGACGCTGAGCGACGCCGTGTTGCTGGCGGGCTTTGCAGATCCCCGAAGCGAGGCCCCGCCTGACAGCGCGGCTCTGCTAGAGATACTGGAAATCGACGGAGACACCGAGTCCGAGAGACTGGAGAATGGCCGCAAGGAGCTGGACAAGGCGGTCTCCGTGAGGGTGGACAACGAGACCAATATCGTCGGCGTGGCGGTGGAGACCCGCTACCCTGTGCTCTCCGCTGCGGTCGCCAACCTGTACATCGATCTGGTCAACCGCTTCAATCTCGAGACGCGCCAGTCGAACGCTCAGGAGCGCCGGCGCTTCGTCGAGGAGCGCATGTCGGAGGCCGAGCAGGAGTTGCGCGATGCGGAAGAGGCGCTCCAGAGCTGGCTCGAGCGCAACCGCCAGTGGACAGGCTCCCCCGAGCTCCAGTTCCAGCACGACCGTCTGGAGCGCCAGGTGACGATCAAGCAGGAGGTCTTCACCACGCTGCGCCGCTCCTATGAGGAGGCCCGGATCCAGGAGGTGAACGACACCCGGGTGATCACGGTTATCGATCGTGCCGTGCCGCCGGAAGAGAAGTCGAGCCCCAAGCGCAAGCTCAACGTCATCCTGGCTTTCTTCCTGGGCGGTGTCCTGAGCGTCTTCGGCGCCTTCGGCCGCGAGTTTGCGGAGCGGGCGCGGGAGGCGGATCAGCAAGAGTACAAGGAGTTCACCTCCCGCTGGGCCGGGATCAAGGCGGAGCTCAAGTCGATGGTAACTCGACGGGGCCGCCGGGACAGCTAGCCCGCCCTCACGAACCCTTCCTTTCGCGTGCCGACCAGACCGCGGTCGGGAATCAGGACCCGGCCTGCCTCGTCGCCTTTCACACTGCCGATGATCCGGGCGTCGGGAGCGCCAGCATTCTGCAGAACACCGAGCGCGCGGTCGGCGACCTCTGCACTCACCACAGCCGCGAACCCTACTCCCATGTTGAACACCCGGAACATCTCTTCTTCATCCACGCGACCGGCCTCCTGTATCAACGTGAAGACAACTGGTGGCTCAGGCAGGTCGGTAATCTCGAAGCCGACCACCGACTTGAAGCGGAGCAGATTCAGGAAACCGTCACCGGTGATGTGGATGAGTGCCTTGACCGCATCGACACTCTTGAGCAACGCCAGCACCGGGCGTACGTAGATGCGGGTAGGCTCGAGCAGTTCTTCGCCGACGCTGCGGCCCAGGTTATCCAGATGCTGATCCGGCGAGTATCCGGCTTGCTCGAAGAGTGCCTTCCGGGCAAGCGTTAGTCCATTCGAGTGGACTCCGCTCGAGTTCAGGCCTATGACGAGATCGCCGTCGACGAGCCCCTCGCCGAGTATGATGCGGTCGAGAGGTACCAGCCCGACCGCGGTTCCCACAATGTCGAATCCGGAGCCCGGCCGGACACCACGGACCATCTCCGCTACCTGGGCGAGCTCGCCGCCGGCGATGGAGATGCCTGCCTCTTCAGCCCCTCGCAAAAGCCCGTCGGCGATCGCCGTCAGAACACGTGCGTCGGCTCGCTCAACGGCGATGTAGTCAACCATCGTGATCGGCCGGGCCCCGACGCACAGGATGTCGTTGACGTTCATTGCGATGCAGTCGATGCCAACGGTGTCGTATTTCTCGAGCATCTCCGCAATCAGCAGCTTGGTCCCGACACCGTCGGTAGAGATCGCCATTCCTAGGTTGGGGGCGATCTCAATCACGTTGGCATAGTGGCCCAGATCGAGAACAACGGCGCCGGGCTCGCCTGGGGCGCCGGCGAGGGTGAAAGTGCGGCGCACGCGGTCCGCGAGTCCCTTCAGGCCGCCCTCTTCGGTGACGTCATCTACTCCGGCGCTGCGGTAGTCCATGCCGCGATCGTTCATCGTCTCTCCTGTTAGAGCCTGCTGAGCAATCTGCCGGCGCGGGCGTTCGTGCACAAGCGCTTGCAGCCCCGCACCCGCACCTTCCCCTTGCCATATCCGCCGATAATGCATAGACTTGCGAGATCGCGTTCCGAAGCTCCCCCGTCCCGTCTTCGGAGCTTGGCGGTAGTTGATCGATCTGGTTCTTCCACACAAATCCCGAATGTCTTCTAAGGTAATATTAATGGCGGGCGCTCTCTGTGCCCTGGCGCTCCCGGCCTCGGCCCAGGTCCGGGACACGGCGGCTGTCATCCGGCAGTTGCAGCAGGAGGTTGAAAGCGGGCAGATCACGCCGGAGCAGATCCGAGCCCGCTTGCAGGCGGCCGGTATCAGCGAGGACGACTTGCGGCGGCGCCTCCGCGAGGCGGGCTACCCGGAAGGTCTGCTGGATGAGTATCTCGGTCGCGAGTTGCCGGAGGGAGTTCCCGGCCTGACGGCGGCGCAGGTCGAGGACGTACTGAGGCGCTTGAGCATTCCGCCCCTCGATCCGCAGACCGACAGCCTGTTCCTGGCCGACACCCTGGCCGTTCCCGAGGTGGAGGAGCTTCGGGTCTTCGGCAGGAGCCTGTTCGAGAGGGCAACAACTCAGTTTTTCCCGGTGACGATGGGGCCGGTTCCACCCAACTACCGGCTGGGGCCGGGTGATGAGCTGGTGCTGATTCTCACCGGCGATGTGGAAGCCATCTACACGCTGCCCGTGACGCGCGAAGGCTTTGTCGTGATTCCCGATGTAGGGCGCGTTGCGGTGAACGGGCTGACCCTCGAGCAACTGCGGAACTCGCTCTACA
>JBDHKT010000425.1:0-2767 GCA_039586255.1 Gemmatimonadota bacterium
GGGCACCCGCCACGTAGATGAACTCGGTCACATCGTAGCGGTAGAAAGTGAACCCTTCGTTCGCCAGCAGATGGCTGATGTTGTCGGGCGATCCGGTGATGAAGTTGTCGAGTCCAACGACCTCGTGCCCCTCGGCGAGGAAGCGATCGGCGAGATGCGACCCGAGGAAGCCCGCCACACCGGTAATCAACACCTTCACGTTACGGTCCCCCGTCCCAGCGGGTAGTAGGTAAAGTCCAGGTCTCTCATCTTCACCGAGTCGTAGAGGTTGCGGGCGTCGAACACGACCGGTGTCTTCAAGGCGCCGATGATCCGCTGCATGTTTGGGTTGCGATAATCGAGCCAGTCGGTCATGACGACGAGGGCATCGGCACCCTCCAGCGCCTCGTACTCACGCGCGCAGTACACGACGCGGTCTCCGAAGACCCGGCGCGCGCTATCCAGCGCCGCCGGGTCGTGGCCGCGGACCTTGGCGCCGCGCTCAAGCAGCCCATCGATCAGGACGATCGACGGTGACTCCCTCATATCGTCGGTCCCCGGCTTGAAGGCGAGGCCCCAGACGGCGATCGTCCGCCCGCTCAGGTCGCTACCGAAGTGGTCCACGACCTTCTGGAGGAAGAGGCGCTTCTGCGACTCGTTCACCTCTTCGACGGCTCTGAGGATCTTGAGGTCGTAGTCGTGGTCCTGCGCCGTCCGCAAGAGCGCCTTCACGTCCTTGGGGAAGCAGGAGCCGCCATAGCCCGGTCCCGGGAAGAGGAATTTGGGACCGATCCGCTGATCCGCGCCTATGCCGCGCCGGACCAGCGAGACGTCGGCGCCGGTGAGCTCGCACATCCGCGCCATCTCGTTCATGAAGCTGATACGGGTGGCCAGCATGGCATTGGCGGCGTACTTCGTCAGCTCGGCGCTGGTGATGTCCATGAAGATGATCGGATTGCCCGTGCGGACGAAGGGCTCGTACAGCTCGACCAGCGCATCACGGGCGATCGGGGAATCGACGCCCACGACGACGCGGTCCGGCCGCATGAAATCGACCACCGCGGCTCCCTCCTTGAGGAATTCCGGGTTGGAGCAGACATGAACGGGGTGCGTAGTATGTTTTTCGATCTCGGAGCGCACCTGAGCCGCGGTTCCCACCGGCACCGTGCTCTTGGTCACGACGATCTTCTCTTCGTTCATGCTTTCGCCGATGACCCTGGCGACGTCGAGCACATGACGCAGGTCGGCCGAGCCGTCTTCGTCGGGCGGCGTCCCAACGGCGATAAGTATGACCCGCGATTCCCTGGTGGCCTGCGGGATATCGGTGGTGAACCGCAGGCGCCCGTTGGCGATGTTCCTTTCGACGAGCGGCTCGAGGCCCGGCTCGTAAATGGGAATCTTGCCACGGTTGAGCGCTTCGACCTTCTCGGCGTCTACATCGCCGCAGATGACGTCGTTACCCGTCTCGGCGAAGCAGGCGCCCGCGACGAGTCCGACGTACCCGGTCCCTATGACTCCTATGTGCATATCAGTCTCGGATGATGGTGACCCGATGTTGGGGGCGGTCCGGAAGGGTCACCTATTATATCCGAACCGGGCTCAAGGCCGCAACGGCGATGAGCTCTGTGTACGATAGCGCAACACCGTGCCCTTGAACCAGCGAAGACCGCGCACCACACGGCGTAACCGGCCACCCGGCCGGCCGGCCCCGCCGTCAGCCTCTCCCCGCCCGCCGTGGCCCAGCACCCAGCGAGCGAAGTCGAGCCTGCGGCGCAGGCCGCGGCGCATGGCCAGCTCCATCACGAGCGAGCTGGGGAGCAGACGGAAGCCGGAGCCGGTGTAACCGAGCCGCCAGGCCACGGGAACTCCAAGGCGTCGCGGCACGGTGACGTGTCTCGAATCCACCTCCAGGCCGAAGAGCTCGGCGGCAGCGGTCATCGCGTGTCGCAGGTGCCTATCCCGCCCCTGGGACCGCGCCAGTCCGCTCGCCTTTGACGTTGCCCCCTCACCCGCCGTCGCGAGCTGGACCGCCAGGTCGAGATATACCGAGAGGGTCCGGAAGTTATGCAAGACGGCGTGGGCCGCGGTGACGTAGAGCTCGACGGCCGGCGGCAGCAAGGCCCAGCGCGTCCCGCCGATCTCGCCCGACTCCACCGGCTCGCGCTCATCCCCAACGACCACTTCGTGGCCGCCTACGTCAACGGTCACCTCATGCCAGGCCGGATGGAGATCGACCGTCTCCTCGTCATCGCTGTCGGAATAGCGTCCGTAGGTCAGCGGATAACGAGCGGAGAATCGCCCACCGCCGCCCCAGTGCTCGTAGCCTGCGGCCTGCAACACCTCTTCCGCACGGTGCAGGTCGCCGGGTGCGACCAGGAGGTCGATGTCGCCGGTCTCCCGGGCACCGCGAGCCGGGTAGTAGCGGCCGAGGGCGAGGCCCTTGAACAGGACGGGCCGTACTCCGGCCTCCTCGAAGGCTGAGTTTAGCTCTCGAAGGACTTGCTCCTGGGCGTCGGTCCTCCGTTCGTTCTCGAACCGGGCGGCCGCCAGTATCGCCCAGCTCTCCCTCGGGACGGGCACAGCTTCCGTGGCGCAGGCCTCGCCGAGCGCCGGCGCCAGCCGCTCGACCAGTGCGGCCCCCGTCGCCCGGGTCCAGCGCTCGGCGGTCCAGTCGGACCGTATCTCTCCCCGACCGAAGTAACGCCGGCCCAGAACCTCCAGCGCCGGCTCGAGCCACCCCAGCCCACGACGCGTGCGCTCCGCCATGGCTAGCGCCCGGCGCACCACG
>JBDHKT010000016.1:0-11291 GCA_039586255.1 Gemmatimonadota bacterium
GCGCAGTCGTGCGCCCGGATATGAAGCCTCGGTCGGGTTGTGAAACATGGCGCTGACCACCAATCGCTGCCCGGCCTCCACGGGGACACCGAGCACGCGCGGCACCGACGCCGGCTGCGTCTCGCCGCCCGCGGCGAAGAGTCTCCGGGCAACAGGACTGAACAGCTCGCGGCTGGCCGGATCGATCAGGTTGACGTGATGAAGCACCCGCTGCGTCATCGGTCTGCCGCCGGCGTCCACCATCTCCACCTCAAAGCCCGTCAGGTAAGCGTTTATCGGAACAGCGGCGTCGAGTAGGGGCGGCTGCTTCACCATGTGGTGCCCAGCGCCTGCAGGCAGATCGACGGGGCCCACAATGAATACGAGCTCCTCGGCTTCTACGTCGTTGATCACCTGGAGCCAGTCGCTCGTGTCCTGCGCCGCAGTCGGGACGGCGGCAGCCAGGAATACCAGCGCGACAAAGGAAAAACCGATCGGAGAGCACCTGCACATCGATTCTCTATCTCCCTGTCAAAAGGCCTAATCCGAGTCGCCTATCTGGCGACTATCCCGTCACCTTCGGGGTTACCGGCGGGTAGCGCGCGCCGGCCCCAGAACGGTGCGCATCCTCTCCCGACCGCCCTAACCGGCCACCAGTAAAGATGTTACGTCCGGGAGGCCCCAGAGGCACGCTCCCTGCCCTCCCTTACAACTGAAGGACAGGGCAAGGAGTTTCCGCATGAAGCCAAGAGACCTCACGGACGCGCCGCCGACTTTCGTGGAAGCAGCTACACAGGCCGGGGCCGCCGACTTTGATCATAAGCACGACAGGCTCGCCCGGGAGGCGCTGCTCGCCGCCCTGGATCGGGCTTCCGAGCATGGAGTTGATTGGCCCGGATGGGATCGAACCATCATTTCTGGATCCAAAGTCCAGCGTCCTGCCTTTAGACGACGGGCCAGTCTATACAGCCGCAATCTCTTAGAGCGGGGAGTGAGGATCAAGCCCCGGAGCGGGCGAACCTGGAGCCCTTTCCAGGGTATGGTAAGGGGACCCCGCCGGGCTACCCACCGGTCACACCTCCCTCGAGAGTATCCCCGGGACAAGCGTTCGGGGCGGAACGAAGGGCAGACACGTGCGTGTTCTGGCAGGGGGGCATGCAATTGATGGGGGAGGTCGTCGCGTGAAGTACGTCAGCTGGATGCTGATCTTCTGCGTGTCGTTGGCAGTGGGGCAACCCGCGGGTCACGGCATGACAGGTACCGCCGGCTGGCATTCTTTCGACAAGCTCGTCCTCTCTTCCGCGATCTCGGACAACATCGCCCTCCTCTTCGAGCAGTTCGACACCGAGGTAGTGCTCTGCCTGGAAGGGGAACGGCGCGGGAACGAGCTCTACATCACCGACTTCCGCATGCCGCACATCCTCGTATCGGAGATGGGCCGCGTTCAGGCCGCAGGCTGCCGGCCGAGCCGCAGAGCTGTCGGCACGTGGCACAACCACCCGGCGCTCGGAACGGGCTTCGCAACTTCAAACCCGAACGCGCTCGCCCGCAACTGCTATCTCTCGCGCACCGACATCGCCGACTTCCGCCGTCGTACCGACGCGCTAGTGACCGTGGTCTCTTGCGGACCCCACACGTTCGCTTACTGGAAGCGCAGCGACGTCGCGTCGGCAGCGGAGGACGTAGCCATGCTGCCGCCGCCGCAGGCGCAACTCGTTCGGTCGGAGATGGGGGGAGATCCTCAGGACAGCCCGCTTACACAGGCCCGCAAACGCTGACCACCCTCGCGCCTTCTACTACATCTTCCAAAGTCACCGCGGCTTCTTCGCGCTGTCGCTCGCTCTCATAGACGGCGAACAGCGCCGCGCCGCTCCCGCTGAGCAGCGCCAGTAGTGGCTCCGTCTCGCTCAGCCTGTCCCTCAAGAGACGCAGGTCGGGCCGCAGCCTGAAGATTACGGGCTCGAAATCGTTCACAGCCGCTGAGCTTACACGCTCCCAGGACGAGAAGGCCGCGGGTGATCGCACCGCCGGCCCGGCGGCGGCCGCGCCTTTGTCAGCCTCTCGCTCGTCCCAGCGCGCGTAAGCCTCAGCCGTTGAGATCGCGACATCGGGGAGCACCAGGAGCATCGGTCGCGGCGCGAGCCCCTGGCATGTCAGCAGGCGCTCACCGCGCCCCCAGGCGAAGGCGAGCGGCGTATCGGCAGCGAAGAAAGTGACGTCGGCCCCGAGCCGGGCAGCGAGCGCGAGCTGCTTGTCCTGCGAAGGTCGGGCCTCGACAGCTGCGGCCAGGGTCCTCAGGACTGCGGCCGCGTCACTCGAGCCACCTCCCAGCCCCGAGCCGGGCGGGATGTGCTTCTCGAGCTCGATCTCCACCCCACCGGCCATACCGGTCAGCCCGAGGAAGAGGGTCGCGGCACGCGCTGCAAGGTTCTCGAGATCCTGCGGTGCGGTCTCTGGGCCACTGACGCGGATCGAGATGCCGGGCTCAGCGCGCAAACGGATTCGAACCCGGTCGGCCAGATCGATTCGGCAGAAGAGGGTCTCGATGGGATGGTAACCGTCCAGGCCGGGCGGGAAGACACGCAGGCCCAGGTTCACCTTTGCCCTGGCCTCGGTCTCCCGCCACTCGCTCACGCGCTCTCCTCCACGATCTCTTCGCTGTGCCCGACTTCGCCCCAGGAGAGTCCCAGCCGGCCCAGGTAGAACAGCCCTAGAACCGTCACCGGTGCGAACGTCGTGATATGGAAAGCGAGGGCGTAGCTCAAAGCGAGTCCGGCCGGGACGCCGAACGGGGTGAGTGCGATGCGCGCGCCCGCTTCGAACAGCCCGAAGAAGCCAGGCGACGACGGGACCGACACGATGAACGCCATCACGCCCTGCAGGAAGACGGCGCCGAGGAAGCCGGGCTGGGTGATGCCGAAGGCGAGCATGCCGATATACAGGGCCAACGCCCCCCACAGCCAGTGGGCGAGCGACCATACGAGGCCGGCCAGCACCAATCTCGGGCTGCGCATCGCACCGAGTCCCTCGACGAACGACTTGAACATCTCGGCGATCGCCTCCGCAGCCTTCTTCGGCATGAGCCGCCCGACGGTCGAGCGGAAGGCGCCGCCCACGAGATCAGGTCTGAAGATCAACAGTAGAAGCGCCACCGCGGCACCGCCGAAGATCACCAGGACAAGGAGCAGTTTGCCGAACACCTGGTCACCGAGACCGGGTGCGATCCGGAAGCCCGGCATGAAGAGCGGAGCCGCCAGGAACAGGGCGAGCGTCAGCGCATCGAACAACCGTTCAACGACCAGCGAGCCGAACGACGCACTCGCGCTTATCGGCTGGCTGCGGCTCAGCGCGTAAGCACGGGCAAACTCACCTACCCGCGCCGGCAGCAAGTTGTTGGCCATGAACCCGATGCACGTACTGGCGAACCTTGCATCGAACGACGGCTCGGCCAGGGCAGGCTTGAGAAAGACCTTCCAACGAGCAGCTCGAATCAGGAAAGCCGCCGTCTGGATGAAGACCGCCAGGGACAGGAGCCAGAGGTTCGCAGCCCGGACATGCCCCCATACTTCGGTGAGGGACACGTCGTGGAGGACCCAATAGAGGAGGACGAGGCTGACGACGAGCCCCAGGATCGTCCGCCAGCCGCGAGTCATTGAACGGAAGTCGTCTGGACCAGCGCGTGCTCGAGCAACCCGAGCGCTTCTTCGAGGAGGGCCTGGGCGCGGTCGACGTCAGGCTGGTCGACCCTCAGGAGCCCGGCGATCTCGCCTGACAACGAACGCGCTCGTGCGACGGCATCCTCCGCGCTATACAACACCGTTTCTATCTCGACCGTCGGCTCCCGCGTCGGGTGTGTCGCCGCCTCCAGCGAATCATCGGCCCGGCGCAACGCGCTGTCCCGCGCTTCCTTTTCCGAAGCTTCGAGGTACGAGCGCAGCGCCGCCATGGTGATGGCAAGATCGATGGCGATCGCCTGGAGCCGCCAGGGCGGCGCGTCCCGGCTCGCTCGCACTGCTGCACCGGCCCGGCGCGCCACGCGACCGAGGCCGGCGTGGCCAAAGGTGACGGCGCGCTCGCGCAGTTGCCTAAACGAGTAGGTCAGCCGTTCGGCGATCCGCGTCGCCCCTTCGGGAGCGTGCGCCAGCTCCGCGCGTAGCCGCTCGATCGTGTCGAGGCTGCCCGTCGCCTCGAGCGCGAAGAATCCCTCCCACGAGCCCGCCCCACGCTCGGCCATGGGGCATTCCTCGAGGTGCGGGCCCGGGTCATCGTGGAAGAGTTCGCTTATCCAGGTGATCTCTCGCTGGGCGGCCGTCTCGAGAACCTGTTCCTTGAGGTCCTCGATCTCTACAGCGCCTTCGACAGCGCCACTCGGCTGGTCTCCCCGGATCAACTCGGTCGCCACGTCGTCAAGCGCCTGCCGAGCCCGCCGGAAGAGCACCAGGTGACCGGGTCCGACGGTGGCGCTCGTGTCGGCGATCCGCAAGATCACCTCCTCCAGCGCGGTGACTGCCGGACCGACGGCGGGGATCTCGTCGACTCCTTCGATGCCCCTGAGCGGCCGGATGCGTCGCAAGAGCCGCTTCAGGGGCTCACGGTTGCGCGGGTCGCGCTCGAGTGTCACCAGCGATTCGCCGATGTCTGAGGCGAGCCCGCGTAGCTCGGTGCCCAGGTAGCGACGGAACCGCTCGTCATCCTTCGGCGGTGGCGGCGGCGCCGCCTTTTCGCCCAACCGTTCCGCGATCGATTCAGCGCGCTTGCCGGTGTCCGGGGGCGGCGACTTCACCGAATCCACCATCCCGCGGATCTCTCTAAGTGCCGACTCCAGGTTACCCTTGAGCTCCGCCCCCCAGTGCCGCTTTCCGGCCACCAATTCAGCGGCCGCTCCCTGCACCGCGCCCGCAGCACGAGCTATGGCATCCTGGTCCGCCATCCGCGCGCTACCCCGCAGCGCGCGGGCGAACCGCCTCAGCTCGTCGGCGTCGGGCGTAGGCCCGGCGGCGAGGGCCCGCTCCATCTTGTCCAAGTAGTCGCCCGACTCGTCGGCGAAGAACTCCAGAAGCGTCCTGGGCATTTCCCTAGCCCCCCACCCCGCGTCTTGCATCCATGACTATGTTCAACATCTCCCGAACAGCCCGCTCCATTCCAACAAATACCGCTCGGCTCACAACCGAGTGACCGATGTTCAGCTCCTCGATCTCCGCGATCGCCGCCACGGGTGAAACGTTCTCGTAGGTCAGGCCGTGGCCGGCGTGCACCGCCAGCCCGACTTCACTCCCCAGCGAGGCGGCGCGGCCGAGGCGCTCCAGCTGTTCCTGCCGGCTCTCGTGGGTCGCGTTGGCGTACTCGCCCGTGTGCAGCTCGATCGCCTGGGCCCCCAGTTCGGCCGCGGTGCGAATAGTTTCCTCGACGGGATCGATGAAGAGTGAGGTGTTAATGCCCGCCTCACGTAGCTGGGCGAGCGCGTCGGCGACTCGCCGTTGGCGGCCCGAATCGCTCAGATCAAGCCCACCCTCGGTCGTGATCTCCTCGCGCCGCTCCGGTACCAGGGTGGCCTGCATCGGCCGGTGCTCCAGAGCGAACTTCAGCACCTCCTCTTCAACGGCCAACTCCAGGTTTACACCCGTGCGCACCGTCTCCAGCAACAGCAGCACGTCACGGTCCTTGATGTGGCGACGGTCTTCCCGCAGGTGCACGGTAATCGCCTGAGCACCGCCCAGCTCAGCCAGGACGGCGGAACGAACGGGATCGGGCTCGTCCGTCCGCCGAGCTTCACGAACCGTCGCAACGTGATCGAGATTGATGTACAACCTCATCGCGGACCGGCCTCTCCACTCAGCCAGGACCGAATCTCCGCCTCGATCGCCGCGGCCGTCTCGCCGTCCAGCCCCTGCTCGCGGCTCAACTCGAGCGCCTCCAGCGCCAGCCGCCCGTACAGGTCGCGCGTGCCACCGGCGAGCGACTCCAGGTGCCGCTTCACCGTCTCCAGGTCACCACGCGCCACAGGACCGGTCAGCGCCCGCGGCAGGCCCGGTCGCTCCAGGTTCGCCACGGCGCCGCGCCACAGCGGCCCCAACGCCTGTGCCGCCTCCCCGCGGCCCACGCTCACAGCGTCGGCCAGCAGGCGTGTAGCCACAGACGCACAGGCTACAACATAGTTCGAGGCGAACACGCACGCTGCATGATAGCGTGCTTTGTCCTCCGCGTGAACCTCCAGCATCCGACCTCCCGCCGCCTCGACGATCCGCGCCGCCGCGTCCCGCGCCCCGCCGTCACCCTCGTACGTAAAGAAGGCGTCCCGGAGCCGCTCGGCGCCCTGCAGCGGATCTGCCACCGTCTGCAGCGGGTGTAGTGATCCCGTGGCGTATCCACGGTCGGCCAGCGGCGCGAGGGCAGCCGCCGGCTGCGCGCCGCTGTGGTGCAAGGCCACGCACCCGGCAGCGGGCCGGCCCAGCCGGGCGATATCCGCGGCGACATCCGCGATAGCGCCGTCGGGCACCGCCAGCAGCAAGCAGGTTCCATCGGGCGGCGGCCCCGGTAGGCCGCCGGCGAAGCTCACAACCGGCGAGTCCATCACCGGGTGGTCCGGCGCGCGCTCGCGCCGACCTACGAAGAGGAGCTCGTCCGCCCCAGCGCTCGCGAGGACCGAGCCCAGCGAGAGCCCCATCCGACCGGGACCGATGATCCAGTATGCGTCCATGCGATCAGGCCGCCGGAGCATCGACGACTGCCACGCCGTCCCGCGCCCTGAGACGACCCAGCGCATCGGCGGGCAGCCGTGCCGTCAACCGAATCGACGTTCCTCCCTGCTCCCGGGTCAGAACCTCGCCCTCCCTGTAGATCTCCGCCAGAACGCCACCGGCGCTGGCCGGGATGGTCAGCGTGACGACCGACCAGCGCTCGCGAATCGTCTCCCTCAGCTTTGCCCGCAGAGGCTCCAGGCCGTCCGTCTCGACCGTGGACGTGAAGACGTGCGCATCGAGCAGCGCCGCCGCCCGCTGCTCGATCGCGGCCTCCTCCACGTGGGTCAGCCGATCGACCTTGTTGAACACGACAAGCCGGCCCTTGGGATTGAAGCGAAGCTCGGCGAGCACCCCTTCCACCACCTCGTACTGCTCCTCCCAATGCTGAAGCGACACGTCGACCACGTGACATAGCAGGTCGGATTCGTTCGCCTCCTCCAGCGTCGCACCGAACGACGCGACCAAGTGGTGGGGCAGTTTACGGATGAACCCGACGGTGTCGGTCACCAGGGCCTGGAAGCCTTCACCGAGATCGACCGCCCGGGTGGCCGGGTCGAGCGTCGCGAATAGGCGGTCCTCGATGAAGAGATCCGCTCCGGAAAGCCCGGCGAGTATCGAGGACTTGCCCCCGTTCGTGTAGCCGACCAAGGCGACCCGGAACTCACCGGCCCGCCCCTTACGCTCCATCTCACGCTGCCGTGCCACCTTCTCGAGACGACGTTTCAGGTCACTGATCTTTCGCCGGATGGTTCGCCGGTCGGTCTCGAGCTGCGTCTCACCGGGACCCCGCAGACCGATGCCGCCGCGTATGCGCGAGAGGTGGTTCCACATCCGCGTAAGTCGTGGCATCAGGTACTGCAACTGGGCCAGCTCGACCTGCATCTTGGCTTCCGCGGTTCGGGCGCGCAGAGCGAAGATGTCGATGATCAGCTCGGTACGGTCCATCACCCGTACGTCGAGCGCCTCCTCGAGCTTCTGCCCCTGCACGGGCGTGAGGTCCTCGTCGAAGATCACCAGGCTCGCCTCGCTTCTCGCGACGACGGACCGCACCTCCTCCGCCTTGCCGCTACCGATGTAGTAGGCCGGGTGCGGTGACTGGATCTGCTGCTCGACCGTCGCAACGACCTCGGCACCCGCAGTATCTGTGAGGGACTCCAGCTCGCTCAGGTGATCGCGAGCTTCTTGCCGGCTCGTTCCTGGGCCGGGCGCGGTCAGCAGGACCGCCCGGTCCTGGGGAAGCTCGATCTCGTGGACTTTGTCGTTAGCGATCTCTGATCCAGCTCCCTTCTGATGCTTCAGGTCCTGTCACAGTCATACTACCCTAGCCGCGCTCCCCGCGTGCCGCTCGCCGTTTCGTCGCCCACGCCTTGAGTCGCTTTGCGATCTCGGCCTCGAAGCCTCTCCCGGACGGCTCGTAGAAGTGACGCCCGGCCAGCGACTCGGGTAAGTACTCCTGCTGTGCCAAAGCGTCGGGCTCGTCGTGGTCGTACTTGTAGCCCGCTCCGTAGCCCAGCTCCTCTACCAAGCGGGTAGGCGCATTGCGGACGTGGAGCGGCACCGGCTCGCCGGGCGTTTCCCGCGCCAGCGAGTAGGCGCTCCCGAACGCTTTGTAGATCCGGTTCGACTTGGGGGCGGTCGCCAGGTAGACCGTGGCCTCCGCCAACGCCAGCTCACCTTCCGGCGACCCTAGGAAGTGGTAAGCATCTTTGGCGGCAACGGCGATCCAGAGGGCGCGCGGGTCGGCCAGCCCTATGTCTTCCGTGGCCATGCGAACCAGGCGGCGGCAGATGTAGAGGGGGTCTTCGCCACCATCCAGCATCCGGGCCAGCCAGTAGAGAGCGCCGTCCGGGTCGGAGCCCCTCACCGCCTTGTGGAGCGCTGAGATCTGGTTGTAGTGCTCCTCCCCCGACTTGGCGTAGTGGGCGAATCGTTTCTGGAAAGCTTCGGCGGCGACGCGGGCCGTGATGTCGCCGGCCCGGCCCACCATCGATGCCGCGATCTCGAGCGCCGAGAGTGCGCGCCGCGCGTCACCATCGGCGCCGCGGGCGAACAAATCCAGCGCGTCTTCGTCCACCTGCAACCCCGAGCCGCCGAACCCGCGCTCCTCATCGGCCAGGGCCCGCTCGCAGATCGCTCGCACGTCCCCTTCGCTCAACGGCTCGAGCACCAGTACGCGCGAGCGACTGAGCAACGCGCTTATGACCTCGAAGCTCGGGTTCTCCGTCGTCGCCCCGATCAGGATGACCGTGCCGGCCTCGACGTGGGGCAGGAACGCGTCCTGCTGCGCCTTGTTGAACCGGTGGATCTCATCGCAAAACAGGATGGTGCGGCGGCCGGTAGCCCTCAGCCGCTCGCCAGCCTCGGCGATGATCTGGCGCACGCGCGGCACGCCTTCGGTCACCGCGCTGAAGGAAACGAAGGCGGCGTCGGTGCGATCGGCGATGATCCGGGCCAGCGTCGTCTTGCCGCTGCCCGGCGGCCCCCAGAAGACCAGCGATTGAAGCTCGTCACGCTCGATCATCTCGCGCAGGATCCGTCCGGGTCCTACCAAGTGCTCCTGTCCCAGGAACTCGTCCAGGTTGCGCGGACGCATCCGGGTCGCCAGCGGTGCCGCGGGCGAGCTCTCGTCGGCGATGCCGCCCCGCTGGGGACGCTTGGATTCCGGCGTCGGAAACAGATCCAGCTCTTCCTTCATCTCCTCGGCGTCCTAGTTACCTATCTGCTTGCGCGCAAATCCGAGCAGGCGATCCCGCTCGTTCAGCTCCGGATCCTCGATCACCGCGTCAAGGCAGGCCTCCAGGATCCGCCCGAACTCGGGACCCGGCCCCAGTCCCAGCTCTTTCAGATCGTTCCCATCGATCGCCAGGGCCGCCAGCGTGACCGGATCACCTCTGCGCAACACGGTGAGCACAGTGCTCGCCTGCTCGGCCAGAGCCGAACGCCCCTCCGCGTGCGTGCGCAGGGCCGTCTCGCGCCGGAAGTGGAGCCGCAATCCGGCGCGCGCGTCTCTAGGACCGACACCCCGGAGCCAGCGGCGCGCGGCGACGACGTCGCCCGATTGGGGCAGGGGCAGATCGAGCGCTCGGCTCAGCGCCTGCACGTCGCGTAGCTCGGCGTTCGAGAAACGGAGCCGTCTCATCATCGTAAGGATCTCCGGGCCGCAAGGCGCGAGCAGCGCCGCCAGGCGAAGCCCGAGTCGGCTTCCCGCGATGCCATCGATGGTCCCGAGGATCACCCGCCAGTCGGCGTCATCGATGGCAGCGAACTCAGGGATCAGGACGAGGACGGCGCCCGATCTCCGGTAGAGCTCCAGGCTTCGCGACGGCACGGGACCCGCCAGCACCTTCAGGATCTCCTCGCGGACCCGTTCGCCCGACAGCCGCGGCAGTCTCGGCACCGCAGCGACCAGCGCAGCCCAAGTCGCGGGGTCGATCTCCAGTTCGTAGCGACCTGCGAAGCGCAGGCCGCGCAGCACGCGCAGGTAGTCCTCGGCGAATCGTGTCGCCGGCTCGCCCACGCAACGGAGCGCGCGGCGCTGCAGGTCCTCCCAGCCACCCGTCGGATCGTGGAACCTGTGATGCAGCGGGTGATAGGCGATGGCGTTGATCGTGAAATCGCGACGCGACAGGTCCTCGTCCAGCCGGTCGGCGTACTCGACCACTGCGTGCCGACCGTCGGTCTCGATGTCGCGCCGGAACGTGGTTACCTCGTAGACGTTTCCGTCTGTGCCGCGCACGCCCACCGTGCCGAACTGGATGCCCACCGGGTATGACGGCCGGAACAGCCCGAGCACGGTCTCGGGCCGGGCCGCGGTCGCCAGGTCCCAATCCCCACGCGTTCCGCCCAGCAGGGCATCACGCACGGCGCCACCGACCGCCCAGGTCTCGTGCCCCTGATCCTCCAGCCGTCTAGCGATCGCCGCGACCGCATCCGGTACGTCGAGCTTGCCGTGCAGGCGTTTCACTTTAGCCGCAGAGGACGCTTCCGCCGTTGACGTTCAGGACTTCGCCGGTCACGTGCCGCGCCAGCTTCGAGCAGAGGAAGAGGATGGGCCCTGCGACATCCTCGGCGCTGCCGAGCCTGCCCAACGGGATGTCTGCCACGGCCTTGTCACGCTCTCCGGCCTCGAGCGCCGGCGCCGCCATCTCCGTGTCGATCCAACCCGGGGCGACCGAGTTCACCGTGACATCGCGGGGCGCCATCTCCACCGCCAGCGACTTCACGAATGAGATGACCGCACCCTTCGTTGCTGCGTAGTGGCTGTGACCCGCTTCACCGCGCTGCCCGGCGGTCGAGCTGACGATCACTATCCGGCCTCCATCCGCCATCCGGCGCGCCGCCTCGCCGACGCAATAGAAGACAGAATCGAGGTTGATCCGCATAATCTCTTCCCAGGTCTCGTCGGCAAGCTCGGCGACGGGCACGTACTCCGGCGGCCAGATCCCGTGATTGACGACGAACACGTCCAGCCAGCCGAACTCACTGTCGACGCGTTCGAACAACGCCGTAACGCCGTCGCGGTCGCCCAGATCGGCGGCGACCGCCCAGCCGTGGCCGCCGACTCGCTGGATC
>JBDHKT010000426.1:0-2765 GCA_039586255.1 Gemmatimonadota bacterium
TAGCGAGGGCGCCGAGGCCGAGGTTGCTCAGCAGGTACTCCGTCTCCTGCAAGGCGGCTGCCCGGGTCCGCTCGACGAGCGGCAGGGCACGCTCCGGCGCGCCGGCGGCGAGCATTGCGACCTCCAGATCGAGGAGCGCCAGGTAGCTCACCAGCCTCAGACCGGAAGTCATTCCCAGCTCGACCGCCGTGTCGGCGTAGGCCAGCGTCGCGCCGACATCGCCGTGCAGCGCGGCCAGCGACGACAGATGGAGGTGACCCCAGACGGACACGTGGGGGCGCGAGTCGACCGCCATAGCTCTGGCGGCCGCCTCGGCGGCCTCGAAGTCACCGGCGTACAACGGATTCATCACCTGCGCGTCCAGCGTGCCGTTCGCGTCGGGATACTCGGCGATGAGGACGGCGAGCGCCGAGTCGGCGGCGGCGTGGTCGCCCAGGGTACGTGTGATGCTGGCCAGGTTGACGTACACGACCAGCTCGTCGGGTCTCAGCTCGACGGCGCGCCGGAAGAGCGGCTCGGCGTCCTCGTAGCGGCCCATCCGCTCGTAGAGGTCGCCCAGGTTTGTGATCGCCACGTGCGATTCGGGATCGCGCTCGATCTCGAGCTCGTAGTAGTAGGCGGCCGAGTCGAAGCGAAACCGCCAGGCGTGGTAGAGCGCCCCCACCAGGTAGCGCTCGCGACGCTCGAGTCGGTCGATATGCGCGTAGGCGCGATCGGTGTAACGCTGCCCCTCCGACACGTAGCCCAGGTTGCCGTAGTGGACACTCAACGCCCGGTACGCCGTGGCGAACGCGGTATCGAGCTGGACCGCCTGCTCGAGCAACGGGATCGCCGACTCCTCGCGCCCGGTGTCACCGTAGTGGCTGGCCCTGGCATAGAGCTCCAGCGCCTCCAGCGACGCCGTCGTGACCTGGGGCAGCGGCTCGCTACGCCGCAGGTCGCCCAGCGACTCGCCCAGGTGCCGCCGCACCAGGCGCGACAGCCGCTCGACCGTCGCGATCACATCGTCCTCGCTGGCCGCCGTCTCGCGCACCCGCACGACGACATCGCCGCTCGCCGCCTCGATGATCCGCGCGCTCAGCTGGTAGCCCGAGCCCAGTCGCGTGACCGAGCCGGAGATGACGACGGGGTAGCCCTCGCGCCGCGCCGCGTCGATCGCCACCTCTTCGCTGACCGTTGTCGTGTCGGGCAGGCGCATCCGCCCGAGCACACCGTTTAGCTCGGCCCGACCGACGACCCCGACGTAGTCCGAGCCCGCCAGGTCGGTGACCACCGCCTCGTGAACGGCGAAGCTCAGCGCGGGATCGTCCGTGTCGTTGCCGAACTGGGCGACGACGACCTCGTCCCGCTCGCCGAGCAGGTCCGCCGCCTCCGCCTTGACCACCAGTCCGGGGAAGCCGACGAATAGCCAGATCGCGGCGACAACGCCCCAAACGGCGAAGGACGCCACGCCGATCACCAGCACGTTCCGCCAGTTGAACAGGCGCTTGAGCCCGGCACTCGGTTCGCCGTGCGCGGGTTCGGCCTCAAGCTCGGGCTCGTCGAGGTCGGGCAGCTTCGTCGGGTCGAGCGCCGCCTTGCCCGGCGCGCCCTCCTGGACGAAGGCGGTGGCGAGCACGAACGGCAGACCGATGAAGAGGAGCGCCGCCGCCAGGCCGGGGAACCACGGCGGCAAGCCGTAGGCCCCGGTCAGCACCTCGACCACCTGGAGCACGAACCAGGATATCGCCAGGTAGATGGCCAGCACCTGCCAGAGCGAGCGCCTGTGGACCTCGTGGATGAGCCTTTTGACGAGCGACATATCCGCCTCCGACCTCCGGGGCCGCCCGAAATCCCGACCCGGTCATACGGTATGCAGATCGCGAAAGATGCGGCTCAGGCGGAGCGGGGCGCAACTCGGCTGTGCTGACGGTACTTACACGGCGTCGTTTCCCTCGAACTTCAGCTTCCAGACCCGGAGCGTCGGATCGCCACCGGGCGCACTGTGCACCGAGTAGAAGAACGGACCCTCGACGCCGACCACGCGCTCGCCGCTGGGAACACCGAGTGCGATGGGCGTGCCGTCCAGCCCGTACAGATCGTACAGATAGTCACCGTCGGCCCGCGCGTAGAGGGCGAGCAGCGGGCCGCAGCGCGTGGCGAACAGGCCGCGCAACGCGCCGGCGGCCCGCCCGGCCACGCTGGGGAACGAGAGGACCGCGTCCGCCTCGAGGTCGTACACGGAGAACGAGTCGGTACTCGTATGGGCCAGGTATAACATCTCGCCCAGCGTCGCGGCGTAGGCGCGGCCCTGCGACAGGCCATCCCGCGGCTCGCCGAAGAACGATTCGATGTACTCGCCGCCCGTCGTATAGAGGTGGACGAGCTTCCCCGCCCCGCGACCCCAGCCCGACCCTAGCACGGCGAGCCTGCGATCGCTCAAGCTGCAGACCTGGACCGGCCGGTCGACTTCGTGGATCCGGAACCGACGAACGGTGTGGCCCGACTCGTCGAGTATCACGACCGCCGGCAGTAGCCCGTCCAGTACGGTGATCCAGCGGCCGTGCAATGACGTCAGGCTCACCGGCCGCCTGAGAGCGGTGGCATCCCGATCGAGCGCCTGCAGGCACCACCCCTGCGGCGAGTAGACCTTCAGCGCCTTTGCCGCGGCGTCGGCGATCCACAGGCGACCCGAGTCGGCGGCCAACAGATCGGTGACAGACAAGCGGTCGCCGCGTCCGGTCCGCAGTGGGATGGCGCGTACCGAGGTGAAGACGGCGCCGAAC
>JBDHKT010000427.1:0-2755 GCA_039586255.1 Gemmatimonadota bacterium
GGAAGAGCACCTCTGGCGGGAAGTCTACGAGGGGCGACTGAGCGAGGCGCTCGGGCTGCAGACGCGGGTCGCCGAGGCGATCGCCGGGGAGATCCGGCTCGCCCTGTCACCGCGGGAGGCCGAGCGGTTGGCCCGACGCACCGAAGTCGACCCGGCGGCCCAGGAGGCGTACATGAGGGGGCGGGCGTTCTGGCGAACGCGGTCGCCGGACGTGATGGGGCGTGCGCTCGCCTACCTGGAGGAGGCGGTGGCGACGGACTCGACGTTCGCGCTGGCCTGGTCCGGCCTGGCCGACGTGTACACCATGGGGAGTTTCTATGGCGGGTTGGACGTCGGCTCGGATGAGGCGCACCGCCGTGCGGAGCAGAATGCAAGGCGCGCACTCGAGCTGGATCCCGATCTGGCAGAGGCTCACGCCGCACTGGCTGGCGCGCACTTTTGGGGAGCCTGGGACGTGGACGCAGGGGAGAGAGAGCTGCGACGCGCCCTCGAGCTCAACCCAAGCCTCGCCCAGGCCCACAACTGGCTCGGCGACGTACTGAACGCACGTGGGAACGCAGAGGAAGCGCTGGCGTCGTTCCGGAGAGCCCGGGACCTCGACCCCTTCTCACCGCTAATGAACCGCGACCTTGCACGGTGTCTGATGTACCTCGGCCGCTGCGAGGAAGCGATCGAAGCGGCGCAGTATGCCCTCGAGTTGGATCCGAGTCATGCCGAGGCGTACAGGGTGCTTCTCGAATGCTACCGGTCCAACGGGCGCCTGGACGAAGCCGCCGAGGCGGCCGTCAGACGGTACCAGGCGATCGCGCCGGCGAGCGCCGCTGAGGGGCTGCGCGCCGCATACGATACGGGTGGTTGGGAGGGCCTGCTCGAGTTCGAGATCGAGTACTACGGAAGCATCCCGTCGCAATCCGTTGTGGCGACAATCTACGCGGAGCTCGGACGGGTCGATGAAGCCTTTGAGGCGCTGTTCGCGGCGATCGAGGCGCGGGACCCGAGAAGCTTGACCCTCAAGGTCGAGCCGGCCTTACAGCCTCTACGCTCGGATCCGCGCTGGGAAGAGCTACTGCGCCGGGCCGGGTTCTAGATCGTAGACTGCGTCCGGCTTTACGAGTGCCGCAGGTGGACTAGCTCATGAGAGTCAGGGGATTCCTCGCCGAGCTGAAGCGCCGCCGCGTGACGCGGGTCGCGGTCGTCTACGCGGTGGTGACCTTCGCGGTCCTGCAGGCCGCCGACATCATCATACCGGCACTGCAACTTCCCGATTGGACGCTGACGCTGCTGGTCGTCGTGACGCTCCTCGGGTTCCCCATCTCGCTCGTGCTGGCCTGGGCGTATGACCTCACGCCGGAGGGGGTGAAGAGGACGGCGACGGCTGAACCGGAGGGCGTGCCGGAGCACCGCGCGCGTCCGCCGAGGCGCGCGGCGCCCGCCACCACCGCCGTGCTGCTCGCGGCAGTGCTCGCCATGGCGGGCTCGATCTGGTGGGTCACGCGGCCGGCGAGCCGCACGGTCCGCTCGCTGGCCGTGCTGCCGCTGACCAACCTGATGGGCGATCCGGAACAGGCGTACTTCGTCGACGGCCTGCATGACATCCTGATCGGCGAGCTGGCCGGGATCTCCGATCTCCGGGTCATCTCGCGCACGTCGGTCATGCGCTATCGGGACAGCGATCGGTCAATGGGCGAGATCGCCGCCGAGCTTGGGGTGGACGCTCTCGTCGAGGGGAGCATCTTCCGGGCCGGCGACAGCGTGCGCGTCACCGTCCAGCTGGTGCGTGGCGCGCCGGAAGAACACCTCTGGCAGGACCGCTACGAGGGCCGGTTGAGCGAGGCGCTCGGCCTTCAGACCCAGGTCGCCGAGGCGATCGCACAGGAGATCCGACTCGCCCTGTCACCGACGGAAGCCGAGCGCCTGGGCAGACGGAGGGAGATCGACCCGGCGGCCCAGGAGGCGTACCTGCGGGGGCGGGCGCTTTGGCGGACGCGTTCGCCGGACGGGATGCGGCGCGCGCTCACCTACCTGGAGGAGGCCGTAGCTCTGGACTCGACGTTCGCGCTGGCCTGGTCCGGCCTGGCCGACGTGTACACGATGCAGGCAGGCTATGGCTTTTCGGGCGTCGCTCCGGACGAGGCGTACCGCCTTGCGAAGGCGAGCGCGCTTCGGGCACTCGAGCTGGATCCGGAACTGGCCGAAGCCCACGCCGCCCTGGCTGGTGCAGAATTATTCGGCGCCTTGGACGTAGACGCGGGCGAGCGAGGGCTGCGCCGGGCGATCGAACTCAACCCGAACCTCGCCCAGGCCCACAACTGGCTCGGCGATGCGCTCAACGCACGCGGGAACGCGCAAGAAGCGCTCGCGTCGTTCCGGCGAGCCAGAGACCTGGACCCCTTCTCCCCGCTCATGAATCGGGACTTCGCTTATGCTCTGTATCTCGTGGGCCGGTGCGAAGAGGCGATCGAAGCCGCCCGGACCGCCCTCGCACTCGACCCGGGTCACGCCGCCGCATATTTGACACTCCGGTCTTGCTACCGGTCCGCAGGGCGCCTGGCTGAAGCCGCCGAGGCGGCGGCCAGATTCCTGGACCGCGGGGCTGAGGAAGCCGCCATGGACGCGCGCGCAGCCTACGATTCGGAGGGGTGGACGGGCTTGCTCGAGGCCGAGTTGGAATTCTATCTCGACGTTCAGCTTTATGTGTGGGCAGCGGCCAGGTACGCAGAACTCGGCCGTGTGGACGAGGCGTTCGACGCGCTGT
>JBDHKT010000428.1:0-2754 GCA_039586255.1 Gemmatimonadota bacterium
CACGCAGCGGGATGTGCTCGACCAGGTCGGTCAGGGCCGTTGCTTCTTCGATACGCGAAACATCTCCCTTTCGCCGGTAGAATTCGCCGGTGCTGCTTCCCAGGTCCAGGCTGAGATAGCCGCTGGGCTGGAAGAAGCGGATCTTTCTCTGGCGCTGAATGGAGACGCGGCTGGCTGTGATGTTGGCGACGGCGCCGCCATCGAACTCGAGGCGAGCGTTGGCGATGTCCACGCTTCCGCTGAGAACGGAGACGCCGACGGCGCGAACGTCGGTCACCGAGCCGCGTACCAAGCTCAAGATGAGGTCGATGTCGTGGATCATCAGGTCGAGGACGACGGGCACGTCGGTGCCACGACGAACGAAGGGCGCCAGGCGGTGTGATTCGACGAAGAGCGGGTTCTCGAGGTAGGGCTCGCAGGCGCGGACGGCGCCGTTGAAGCGTTCTATGTGCCCCACCTGGATGATGCGGCCCTTCTCCGCGGCGATTTGGATGAGCTCGTCGGCCTCGGCCGTGGTCGGCGTGATCGGTTTCTCGATCAGCAGGTCGCAGCCGTGCTCCAGCGCCAGCTTCCCGACCTCGAAGTGACTGCTGGTCGGTACGACTATCGTTGCCGCTTCGACCCGATCCAGCAGCTCGGCGACGTCGTCGAAGGCGCGGGTCTCGAGCTCGGAAGCCACCGTGGCCGCCCGCTCGGAATCGATGTCGCAGATCCCGACGAGCTCGGCTTCGGGCAACTGCTTCAAGATCCGGGCGTGATGGAAGCCGAGGCTTCCAACACCTAGGACAGCGACGGCGACCGGATCCATTGAAATGTCAGATTGTGACTCCACGTTCGCTCGCCTCGATGAAGGCGACGAGCTTCTCGGCTTCTTCAGTCAACTCGCCCTGCGAGCGAATCTCCTCGATCGCCTGGCTGAGGTTCAACTTCGAGCCGAAGAGGGTTCTGTAGACCCGCTTCAGAGCCAATCGCTTTTCTTTGGTTAGACCGCGACGTTCCAGCCCCACCGTGTTGAGGCCGTAGAGCGCGCACGGGCTCCCGGCCGCCCTCGTATACGGCGGGATGTCCTTCGATACGCGGGACCCGCCACCGATGAACGCGTGGGTGCCGACGCGGACAAACTGGTGGACCGCGGTGAGACCGCCGATCGTGGCCCGGTCCTCGATGACGATGTGGCCACCCATCTGCACGGCGTTGGCGAGGATCACGTGGTCGCCGATCCGCGAGTCGTGGGGCACGTGGGAGTACGCCATCAGCAGGCATCCGCTTCCCACGACGGTGGAGCCCGATGCACGGGTGCCGCGGTTCAGCGTGGCGAACTCGCGAATCGTGGTGCGGTCGCCGACGATGAGCAGGGTCTCCTCGCCTTCGTACTTCAGGTCCTGGGGATCGGTTCCGAGCACCGCACCTTTGGCGATAAAGCACTCGCGCCCTATCCTCGTGTCTTTCTCGATGTATGCGTGGGGCCCGACGATCGTCCCGTCGCCGACCTGCACGTTAGGGCCGATCATCGCGTAGGGGCCGACCTCCACGCCGTCGCCTAACTCTGCACCCGGGTCGACGATCGCCGATTCGTGCACGATAGGGGGCGTCTGTCCCTTGTCGGCCATGGTTTGTGTCGTCATTTGTCCACCACCTGTGCCATCAATTCCGCCTCCGCCACAATACTACCGTCCACGCGGCCAATTCCTTTCATTCGGCACACCGTCCTGCGCATCTGCACCATCTCCAGCTCGAACACGAGCTGGTCACCTGGAATGACGGGGCGCCTGAACTTGACGTTGTCCAGCGACATGAAATATACGACTTTGTCCTCGGGGTTCTCCACGCTATCCATCAGAAGAAGCCCGCCGACCTGCGCCATCGCCTCGATAATCAAGACGCCGGGCATGATCGGCATACCCGGGAAATGCCCGACGAAGAACTCTTCGTTGATGGTGACGTTCTTGATGCCGACGATCCGTTTGGCCTTCTCGTATTCGATTATGCGGTCGACGAACAAGAAGGGGAAGCGGTGTGGTAGCAAGCGAACGATCTCATCGATATCGACGCGCCGGGCGGCACTCTGGCGCCTGGCTCGCTCTACGATGGCCCGGGCGAGGGCGATGTTCCCGCGGTGACCGGGGCGCTCCGCTACGATCTGTGCCTGGATGCGCCGGCCCGTCAGCGCGAGATCGCCAACCAGGTCGAGTATTTTGTGGCGAATGAACTCGTCCCCGAACCTAAGCTCGACGCCCTCGTAGAGCCCCTCGGCGGTCAGGACCACCGTGTTGCTGGTATCGGCGCCGTGGGCGAGTCCCATGGCCCGCAGCTTCTCGGCGTCCTCGAAGAATCCGAACGTGCGGGCGGAGCCGATATGCTCGCGGAAGCTCCCCGGCTCGATGGCCAGTGAGGTGTGCTGCCGGTGGATCAGCGGGTGGTCGAACTCGATCGACGCCGACAGCACGAACCGCTCGTCCGGCACGACCGCATAGCGCGATTCGCCCTCCTCCAGCACGAACGGCTCGGTGCATCTCCAGACGAGAGCGTCCGCTCCCTGCTCCTCGATCCCTGCTTCCAGCATGAGGGACGTGAAGAGCTCGGCGCTGCCGTCGGCGGCCGGAGGCTCATCGCCGTCAAGCTCGACGATCAGGTTGTCGATCCGCAGCGCGGATACGGCCGACAACAGATGCTCGACCGTGCGCACCCGCACCCCATCGGCCGCCAGGACCGTCCCGCGCACCACCTCGGTAACCCGCTCGACCCGCGCCGGGA
>JBDHKT010000429.1:0-2739 GCA_039586255.1 Gemmatimonadota bacterium
CCGTAAGCCCGTTCGAGCTGAAGCTCCTCGAGGTGGTCGCCCACTACCTGACGAACGATGTGATGGTGAAGAGCGGGGCGATCGTAGAGATGCGGCCTTTCTTCCGGATGGGCCCGCTGGTGCTCATCGGTTCGCTGTTGCTGGTGGCCTGGCCGGTGGCGGGCCTGCTCCGCCGCCCTAAGGCGCGCGACCGGCCCTACCTCGCCCTGCTGATCCTCGCCATCGCTCTTCTTCTGGCACTCGGCCGCTACGTGCCGCTGGCGGCGATGATTCTCGCGCCGCTGGCTGCCCGCTACGGCCCCTGGCCGCGACTCGCGCCGGCAACCACGCGCCGCTTACGGGCCGTGGTGGCCGGGCTGATACTGGGCCTGGCCGTGTACGCCGGACAGACCCTGGTCGGTCGCTCCTTCGGCCGAGAGCTGAGCCGACACCTCGAGTCGGAGACGGCTTACCCGGTGGCGGCGGCCCGCTTCGTTCGGGACTCCGTGCCGCGAAGAAGCGGGCGTCTGGTGAACGAGATGGGTTGGGGTGGCTACCTGATCTATGCGCTCTGGCCCGAATACCAGGTGATGATGGACGGCCGCACCCAGGTCTATCCCGAGGCGTTCTGGCGCGCCGCCTACGTAAACGCTACCGAGGCCTCCCGACTGGAGCTAATACGGCGGGCCGAGGCCGATGCCGCCGTGCTGCGCCGCGGCTCGGCCTGGGCCGACCTGCTAGCCGGCGAACCCGGCTGGCGCCGGGCGTACGGCGACAGCGTCGCGACGGTCTGGATCAATCAGGCCGTGCTTCCTCGCCGGCTCCCTTAGCTAGTCTTCCGTAATACCAGGCGACGGCCGCGCCGCTCCCCTTCCAGATCAGCGGCACCGCGATGATGCTGGCGTAGCCGTCTACGGCGTAGTGCCAGCCCAGATGAACGGAGCCGAGAAGGACGATCAGCGCGTAGATCGTGAAGGCGACGCCGAGCCAGCGGTGGGTCCGCCAGCCGAGTAGAGCGAACAGAACGGGCATCGCGACGTGGAGGCTCGGCATAGCGGAGATCCCCGCGACCGCTTGAGCCGTCGGCGACACGTAACCATCCCACAGGTAGCCCTGAACTCTGAGGGCGACCAGAGGGTAGCTTTCGTCTACACCGGAGAGGTACGCCATCAGCGGCGCGAACGGGTCGGGCGCGCCGACCACGTGACCGTAGTAGCACGGCCCTGCCGACGACAGTGCCGTCGCCGCTACCGTGCCCAGGATGATCCACATCACTGCGTAGCTCACGAAGAACTGGGCGCGCAGCGTCCGCCCTCGGCTCCACGCTTGCCAGACCAGCGTCAGTCCGAAAACGACGAACCACAGGTAGTAGAGAGAATCGACCGCTTTCGTCAGGGGCGCGTGGCCCAGAATCGGTTGTAGGAGCTGCCACGGGTGGTGACCGAGATGCAGTACTCGGTCGAGCTCCATGAAGACTCGGTCCCAGCCGAACGGCTGGATCACCGGGATGGCCGCTTTGAACCCGACCAAGGTGTCCATGAACGGCACGAGCGCGAAATACGCGACGAAGAGCCCGGCCACGCGCGAGAGTCTGAGGTCGGTTCGCCAGAGTAACGACCAGCTGCCAGCCGGCCGGCCGGTCGAGTGCAGCGCGCCTCGATTTAGAAGCCCAAGACCCTTTTGGAAGGCGAAGGCGATGAGGTACGAAGTTACGAAGATCGCGGTGACCAGCAGAGACAGGCCGGCGGCTCCAAGCAGCGAGGTGACGGTCAGGTGTCGCGTGACGTCCAACCCGAGCGCCACACCCAGCAGCCAGCCGGCAGCCACGTAGAGAACGACGAGGGTCACCAGCGGAGCCTCGTCGCGAACCAAGCGCCGCGCCTCGGCTCTTAGGGCCCCAGGCCATCCGCTCAAGCGCTGACTCATCGGCGGTCCACTCGCCGGGCTCTTCTAACACCCCTCGTAGCGCTTGCGCGCCGTTTTGCGAGCCTCTTCCAGCTTGTCCCCGATCTCCGGGTACTTGATCGACAGGATCCGCGCAGCCAGGAAGGCCGCGTTCTTCGCCCCGTCCACCGCCACCGTCGCCACGGGGACACCGGGCGGCATCTGCACGGTGGAGAGCAGCGCGTCCATGCCGCCCAGCGAGCCCGAGGTGAGGGGCACGCCGATCACCGGCCGCAGCGTGTGCGCCGCCACCGTTCCGGCCAGGTGGTTCGCCATGCCAGCGCAGGCGATGAACACCTCGACGCCCGCCGCCTCCGCCCGCTTCACGTAGTCCACCGTCATGTCGGGGGTGCGGTGCGCCGAAAGGACGCGGACCTCGCAGGGGACGCCCAACTCCTCCAGCGTGACCTTCGCTTTCTCTACCGTGGGCAGGTCGCTGGGGCTGCCCGTGAGGATGCCCACCAGGATCTTATCGCTCTCGGCCATAGTGCCTCCGATTCGCACTGACTGCGTGGCGCAAAATAACCCGCATCCCCGATTCAAACCAACCCGTTCGGGGGTTCGGGGAGGTAGGGAGCGCTAGTAGAGCAAAAGAGCAAGGGAGCCCTCGAGTTTGGAAGTTCTCGGATTGCCAGATACTTCCAAACTCGAGGGCTCAATTGCTCTAATATTCACTTATTCCCAACGGCCCTGGAGGGACTCGAACCCCCGACCTTCGGTTTAGGAAACCGCCGCTCTATCCGACTGAGCTACAGGGCCGCGCCCGGTACCCTACCCAGCCCCCTTGACCTGTGTCAATGGTTCTGAAGGTTTACC
>JBDHKT010000430.1:0-2736 GCA_039586255.1 Gemmatimonadota bacterium
ATAGAGGTACTCCCCGTCATAGAGGACGCGGACTTCGGTGTCCTCGGTGGCCGGCTCCCCTTCGAGCGGCTCGGTCTGGCGGAAGCCGCCGATCCGATCCGCGCTCTGCCAGGCGGGCTCGTCGAGCATGCCGGCCAGGCGAAGATCGAGATCCCCCTCGATCCGTAGAGCCCTCAGCGAAGGCACGCTGCGGCCCGTGCCGTCCTCGCGGTCTGTCTGGGCCGCGGCCGGCGCGGCCGTCAGGATCAGTACGAGCCAGAGCGGAGTGCGTTTCACGGTTCTCCCGGGATCCGAAAGGCAAGGGGCTTACGTCGTTGTCTAAAACACTTGAGTTGCGCCTAACGTTGGGGGTCGGAGGTACTACTCGCACAACCGCGGGCGTGCGCCTCGGGCCGAGCCTGGGAGGCTCGAACCGCTACTTGAACCGGGTTATCGTGGGGACTATCGAGGTGCTCGCGGCGTCAGTGTGAGGCTGACGGTCACTCGCCTTTACCCTTGCTCGCCGCTTCGGCCGCGCGCATGGCCCGCGTCTTCGTGGAAGACGGCGGCGGCGCCGGCGTATAATCGGGGATCAACCCCACCTCACGTACTGCGATTCCATCGGCGAGGCGTATGTCGTCCGGGGTGCGTCTCCGCGAGTCCGGACCGGGCGACCCGACCACGAACGAATCGGGGAAGACCTCGAGGTAGTAACCCGAGCCCCAGGGGTCTTCGGCGCTGAGTTCCGCCTGCATCAACCAATCAGGGAAGGCATCGGTACGCGGGTAACGTCCCGTCTGCGTGGCCGTCGTTTGCACGTACGCCGCGATCTGCTGCAGTGCACGCGTTGCCGATCGCTGGTTGCTCGCCTCGCTCAAGAAGGGGATGGCGCTCATTATCCGATCTCGGCTTCGGGGTACCAGGAAGGCGACGGCGGCGACTGCGATGAGGAGTAGTATGACCTTCTTCACCTTAACCCTCCCATGTAGGGTATTCGCAATGCCGGGGAGGGCGTAGGCTGCGCTCGCCTACTCTACGAAGGTCTCTATGGTGCGACGTGTCAAGGGGCGGACCTCGCAGGCGAGCCCCGCCCCCGTCGTCCTGTGAGCGCGAGTTGGCGGACCCTACCGGCCGCCCGATCGCCCTCCTGTCTGCTCGCGTTCCAGATTCAGCTCCGTGATGTCTGCCGCCACGCGTTCGTCACCGAGCAGATGCTTGACGAAGTACTCGGCTCGGAGCCAGAACCAGTAGTCCCCCATGTCGCCGTAGCCGTGGCGCTGTCCCGGGAAGATGAAGAAGTCGAACCGCTTGTTGGCTTTGACCAGCGCCTCGGCCATCCGCAGCGTTCCGGCCATGTGCACGTTGTTGTCGATGTCGCCCGTGGTGAGTAGCAGGTGGCCCTTAAGGTTCGCCGCGAGATCCGAGTTCTTCTCGATACTGTATTCGAAGGTGACGTTCGCCGAGTCGTCCACCTCTTCTTTGACGCCGTGGTGTTTCTCCGACCACCAGCGGTTGTAGACATCGTTGTTGTGATTGCCCGACGATGAGACTGCGACGTGGAAGAAGTCAGGGTAGACCAGCATCGCGGCGGTGGACATGAAGCCGCCGCCCGAGTGGCCGTAGATGCCTACGCGATCGATGTCGATGTACTCGTGGCGGTCGGCGAGCTGTTCGATCGTCGCCTTTTTGTCGGCCAGACCGTAGTCCCGCAGGTTCCCGTACCCGTAGTTGTGGTACCACTTGGACCGAGCGGGGTGACCGCCGCGGTTCCCGACCGTGATCACGATGAAGCCGAGCTGCGCCAGCCCGACCTCGTAGGCGCGGGTCGAGAACGACTTGGCCACGGCCTCGGTCTGCGGCCCCGGATACACATAGGCGACGATCGGGTACACCCTGGTGGAATCGAAGTCGAACGGCTTGTACATGACGCCGTATAGATCGGTGACGCCGTCGGCCGCCTTGACTATGTACTGTTCGGGGAACTGGTAGCCGGCCTCGAACAGCTTCGAGAAATCGGACTCTTCGAGATCCAGAAGCCTGCGCCCCCGCGTATCGTAGAGAGCCGCCGCCGGAGTCGTGTTGACCCGCGAATAGTTGTCCACGAAGAAGCGGTTCGACTCACCCATGCTCACGCGGTGGTCGAAGTCACCGGGGTCGAGCAGCGCCAGACCACTACCGTCGAGGCCCACCCGGTACAGGTGCTGGTAGTAAGGGTCCTCGCCTTCCTCGCGGGCGTTGGCCGCGAAGTACAAGGTGCTTCCCGCTTCGTCCACTCCGACCACGCGCCGCACCGAGAACGGACCCTCGGTCAGCCGGTTCCTGAGTGTCCCGTCGGGCCGGAAGCGATAGAGGTGTGCCCAGCCGTCGCGCTCCGACCACCAGATCATGTCGCCCGAGCCGAGGAGCTCGAGGCGCTGTTCTTCGACGTAGGTGTTGAGCCGCTCCTCGATCAGCACACGCACTTCGCCTGTCGTCGCGTCGGCCACGCAGACGTCGATCCGGTGCAGGTCGCGGCTGCTGCGTGTGAAGTAGAGATCCTCAGAGTTGTCGGACAGCCACAGCTGGCGCCGCGGCTCGTCGCTGTCCGGATAGATGAATTGGCGGCCGCTCGAGATTCTTGCGCTCTGGTCCTTGAAGGCCTCGGCCTGGATCTCGACCATGGTCCGGGCCTTGAGATCGTAGACGAGGAGCTCGGACTGCGAAACGTTCTCCTCACCCGGCATGTCGTACCTGTAGGTCTCGAGTTGCGGCCGATCG
>JBDHKT010000431.1:0-2726 GCA_039586255.1 Gemmatimonadota bacterium
GCCTCATGCACCGCCGCCGCCAGCGACTCGCCGACCGCACGCTGCCAGGCAGGAAAATCGGGCGCTTCGAATCGCGGCGGTATCCTGCAATAGACGCCGACCGCACCGGAAAACGCGATGCTCATGGTCTGGGCGTCGTCGACCGAGCCGACGTACGGCTGAGCCCCCTTTTCCACCAGCGGCCGGAGGCGGTCTTCGCTACGCCCGACCACCTGTACGTCAGCCCCCGCGGCGAGCAGAGCCTCGGCGACCACGCGACCGGTGTTCCCGGTAGCTCCTGTTACCACGTACATGTCCGGTCCTTTCTGGAAGGCAAAGGAGGTGTGTCGAGAGGGTTAAACGTGTCGCGCCACAGAGTCGCCCGTCAAGACTGCGGCGCCGGCCCCGTTTGACGCCCTCCGTTCGGCGCTATCCCACCCCGACGCGTCCCCGATTAGAGGACATTTTCGCGGCTGCGGCCCCGGTTGCAGCACTGCCGCGTCCCTCGACCGCCGGCTTCTGCTTCCTGTCACGTCCCATACCCATACTCAGATAGCCACGGCACCGAGGACGAGCAGTTCGATTGGGAGGGCTTATCTGGGTACCTATCCATGGACGAGAACCTCGCCATGTGGACGGAGCTCAACGGGTGCACCGGTGCCGCAATGGTCGAGTGGTTTCCGGACATCGAAGATGAAGGGACGCGGGCGTGGAGAGAGACCTACGATAACTGCGACGCCGGAGATGATCGAGGTCTTCTCGCGGCACTCAAGATAGGTGAACGAGCAGAGGAGGTGGCTCAGGCCCCCTGAGCGCGCTCGACCACGGTAGCCATCACGGGCACGCCCTCGGAGAGCCGCTCCAGCCCACCGACGACGACCTGCTCTCCGGCGTCGACGCCGCTGATTATCTCGACGAACCCGGGGATCCTGACGCCGAGCTCGACCTGGCGACGCGAGGCCGTGCCCTCCGAGACAACCCAGACTCAGTCCGCCCCCGAGAGCGGCAGGATAGCGTCCTCGGGTACGACGACGGCGTTCGGGCGAACGTCGGTGGTCAGCCGGACCTCGATGAACATCCCGGCCTTCAGGCCGTGGCTGGGGTTGGGGACCTCCGCCTTAACGGCGATGGTGCGGGCGGGAAGCGCGACGACGGGATCGACGAAGTCGACGACTCCGGTGAACTCCACGTCGGGCAACGCCGCCACGCGGAAGGTCACCTCCTGACGCAGCTGCAGGCGCTGGGCGTAGCGCTCCGGTATCTGGAAGACCGCGCGCTGCGGATCGACGGTTTGCAGCGTGACGAGTCGCGTCGACGAAGTGACGTAGTCGCCCAGGCTCACAAACCGCGCGCCGACCGACCCCGAAAACGGCGCCCGAACCACCGTCCTATCGAGCCGCACCTGCTGCAAATCGAGCTGCGCCTGGGTGCTCCTGGCGTTCGCCTCGGCCGACTCCAGGTCAGCTTCCGAGGAAGCGTTCTGTTCCATGAGCTCGCGATTGCGTTCCAGGGCCTGGAGCGCGAGGTCGCGCTCCGCTTCCAGCCGCATGACCTGGGCCCGCAACTCCGCATCGTCGATCTTGAACAGCGGAGTCCCACGCGCCACCTCACTCCCCTCGCGCATGAAGATCTCCACCAGCCGGCCGTCGACGTCCGGCCGCAGCTCGATGGACTGGACTGCCTCGATCTGCCCATTAGCGACGATCGCGTCCACCACCGTGTCCCGGTGCGCCACCGCCACCTCGACCGGCACGCCCATCGGCTGGCCGCCGCCGGCTCCGGGCCCTCCGCCGTTGTTCGACTCGGCACTCGAGCAAGCAGCCAGTGCGGCCACCGTGATGAAACTCAGGGATATCGATCTCACCGTCAGTATCCTCTATTCGTGAATAGCCTCCGCCCCAAGATCGCCTCTAATCCGGCGAGCGCCAGACGGGTCGAATAACGCGCCTGCACCAGCCCGGCCTCGGCCTCCGACAGAGAGACCTGGGCCGTCACCAGGTCCAGGATGGTCGTGGCTCCTGCACGGTAACGGGTCTCCTGCACGTCCAGGTTCTCCTGCGCCACGATCACAGCCTGCCTGGCCAGCTCCGCGCTGGCCCGCGCCGTGACGTAGACCTGATACGCCTCTATCGCGTCGCGCCGTACGGCCAGCTCGACGTCGCGGCGCACCGCCTGGGCGACGTCACTATTCGCCCTTGCCCGGGAGAGCGCGATCTCGCGCTGCCCGTCGTCCCAAATCGGAAGGCTGACCTGAAAGCCCCAAGCCGTTCGCGATGTGGCATTGGGAAAGAACCCCTCGTCGAACGCCTGCCAGGAAGCGAACAGGTCGACCTGCGGCAGGTAAACACCATAGGCAGCCTTGGCCGCGGCCTTCGCCGCCTGCTCCTCGGCCACGGCGACACGGTACTCCGGGCCCTGAGCCAGCGCCTCTGCAACCGCGCTGTCCTCACTGACCGGCAACTCCGGCGCCGGCAGCGTATCGAGCGAGGCCGCATTCACCGGTCCCGCTACCCCGACGCGCCGGCCCAGCTGAACCTGCGCGACCCGCAGGCTCGCCTGCTGGCGCAGCAGGTCGACGCGGGCACGGGTGAGCTCGAGCAGCAGCTGCAGCGAGTCGGTCTGTACCGCGGCCCCGGAGACGACCCGTGCCCGGGCCACGGCCAGCTGTTCCCCGGCCCGGCGCACGCGCTCGCTCGCCACACGAACCAGCTCACGCTCGGCGATCACGTTATTGAAGTCCGCCTCCG
>JBDHKT010000017.1:0-11113 GCA_039586255.1 Gemmatimonadota bacterium
CTGTTGCCCGAGCGCTATCGGGACGGGCACGTTGAACTCCGAAACAGCTATCTGGCCGATCCACACGTGGTCCCTCACGGCATCGGCCGCGAGTTTCTGGCGCGCCGCAGGGACGGCAGCGAGTTCCCGTTCGAGCTGAGCCTGAGTCCCATCGAGGGTCCGGGAGAGGCGCGCGTTCTGGCTCTAGTCGCCGACATCAGCGAGCGCCGCATGGCAGGTCATCAGCGCCTGCTGCTTTCCATGGCCGTCGATAACATCGCCGAGTCGGTCGTCATCACGGACACGGACGGGATAGTCGAGTACGTGAACCCCGCATTCCAGCGGATGACCGGCTACTCGCGGGAGGAGGCCGTCGGCGCGAACGCGAACATCCTCAACAGCGGAGAGCACGAAGACGCATTCTTCGAGGAGATCTGGGCCAAGCTGAAGGCCGGTGAAACATGCACGACACGGTTCATTAACAGACGTAAGGACGGCAGCCTCTACGAGCAGGAGACCACGATCTCCCCGGTCCGTGACGTCGCGGGGATGCTCACCCATTACGTATCCGCAGGTCGGGAGCTGGCCTAGCGCCGGGATCGAGACGGGCTTCCTTACGACGATCCTCTTGCCGGAACCGCGCGGCACCCCATCATTAGGGCATGCAAAAAGTCAAAGGCTCAGTCCTACAATCCCGACTCGATTTCGTTAAGGGGCAATTCGGCGAGGACCAGATGCAGCAGGTGATGTTGAGCCTGGGCGCAGAGGATCAGGAAGCGCTGAGAAAGATGATCCCATCGACGTGGCTCCCCTTCGAGGTCGGCAAGCGACTCGACGACACCATCGTCAAGGTATGTGGAGATGGTGACCCAAGATTCTTCGAGCAGCTGGGTGTCGCCTCGGCGAACAAGAACCTCACCACGCTTCACGCCAGTTTCATCACACCCGGCGATCCCGAAGCTTTCCTCAGGAAGGCACCGCAGATCTACGAGCTCTACTATCAGACGGGGCGGCGCGCCTGGGAGAAGACCGGCGAGGGCGAGGGCTACCTCACGACCTATGACGCCGAGACCTTCTCGGCACCCGACTGCCTGACCGTGGTCGGCTGGTACAAGCGGGCGCTGGAGATGTGCGGCGCGACACGCGCCGAGGTCGAGGAGGAAGAGTGCCGCGCCCTGGGCGGTGAGGTGTGCCGCTACCGGGTCCGCTGGGAGTAGGTAGCTAAGTAGGGGCCCACCCGGCGCCCCCTAGTAGATGAGGGCCGCGGCACACTAGCCGACCTCGGCGCCCCTCGCCTCCAGCTCCTGATACACCCAACCGCCGACACCCGTCGCCACGCACGCTTCAACCAGCGTCCAGACCAACAGAGTCACCGCCTGCGAACCGCTGAAGACGAAGAGCTCCGTCAGCACGAAGATGAACGGGGCTGCGGCGGCGATCCAGATGATGCAGGCCGCGATGATGGCGGTCTTGATACCGGGGCCGAAGCGCGGCCGGATCGCCGCATAGACAAAGACGCTGATCAGGCCGAAGCCTAGTCGTACGGCTGCGTTCTGAATCGTCGAGCCGGTGGACGACTCCCAGCCGAAGCGGGCGAAGGTGTCCGCCAGGTCGACGACCTGACCTGCGGCGAGCCCAGAGATGTTGTAGATGACTCCTGCCAGAAGTCCGCCGATGAGCACACGTGCGAGGTTGATCCCACCCATCCTGGCCTCCCCTGTCTGCCGGTTGGAGCCGAATCAGCATGCAAGCTAGCACTACCCGCCCGGGTTCCGCGAGTCTCGGCCGATCTCGAGCAACGGGAACAGCGCGGCGGCGGTCGACCACGCCTGGTCCGGGGTCACACCGATGCTACGCGGCTCGTCGCCCTGCATTGCTTCGGGCCAGGCGCCGAGCGAGCCCGTTCGGTAAAGACGAAGGACCGCTTCAGAGTGCCGATGCGCGGCATCGGTGCGCCCCGCCCTGAGCTCGGCCAAGCTGACCCAGCCGCTGTAGAGGGGCCAGGCCGAGCCGGCGTGATAGCCGTCGGGGTCGTACTCCGGGTCGGAGCGCGGGACAAGACGCACGCCCCAGAGCGCCGTGAAATCCTCCGTCGCCACACGGTCGAGCCAGCGCTCGCAGCGCTCGGCCCGCACGGCACCCAGTGCCAGCGGCACCGCCGTCATTATCGTCTCCGCCATGTCGAGCGACCCGTCGGGCAGGCGGCCGTTCGCGTAGCGGGCCTCGAGCGGATCGAAGAACGAGAGCTCGAGACTCGAACGCGCCGCCGCCGCGCGATAGGCCAGCTCGTCGGCCAGGTCGAGCTCGCCTAGCGTACGGGCTGCAACCTCCAGCTCGCCGAGCGCCGCGACCCAGATGCCCGCCAGGTAGAGCGAAACGTGGTGCCCGCCCAACCGTCCGAACTCCACCCAACCGTGTCCGACGTTCGCGTTCTCGATCAGCCCATCGCCGTCCGAGTCGGTGGAGAGGCAGAACTCATACGCGCGCAGAATGCGCGGCCACTCGCGCCGCAACGTCTCGATGTCATGGGTCGCCGCCAGGTAGCGGGCGGCCAGCAGCAGGTAGAGAGGCGTGGAATCGGCGGCGTCGTAGTGCACGACCCCGCTGGTCGTGCACTCGTGGAGGACCTTGCCGGTCACGTCCTGGTGGCGGCCCAGAAACTCCAGGACCTCACGCGCCGACTCGTGCTGACCGGCGGCCAGGCAGGCCAGCGCTGTCCAGCAGGCGTCGCGGCCGAAGAACCAGGCGTAGCCCGGGCGGCCGTCGCCAAACTCGCCGTTCCCCGATCGGCCGTAGCCGGCGACCAGCGACGTGCCCAGCCCGGAGACGTGGACACGGTAGGTGGAAAGCCGCCATTTAGCCCATTCGACCGCCTCGACCAGTTCCCGGTCGTCGGACTCGAGGACGAAGCCCTCCTCACGCTGCCGGCGCCGCTCCGCCGCCCGGCGCTCCGCCCACCCGCGCGGATCGACCGCGGCCGGCGGCCTCTCCTCGCGATCGGCGCCCAGGAGCAAAATGCGGGTGGGACCGGCCAGCTCGAGCTCGGCCCGTAACCGGCTGCAGGAGCGGTCGTCGTTGGAGGGGTTTTCCACCAGGAGATGTCTTGGTGCCGGGTCGATGCGGACACCCAGCCACTCGCCGCTCTCCGCCTCGAGCCCTAAGGCACCACCCTCCTTGCTGTATCTCAGCCGGCCCGCGGCGCTCGCCGGGTATGGCCATGTGAGCCGCAGGTCGCTCTCCAGCGTCCAGGCGACACAAGCGGGCTCGCCGCCAGGGTCCTCGGGTCGAAGCTCCACCAGCACACCGGGCTCGTCGGGCGCCACCGTCGTCCGCTCGACGACAGCGATTCCATCGACCTCGAGGTGGCGCTCGATCACGCCGGGCGCGATGCGGAAGTGCGTAGCAACAACCTTGCTGCGGTCGTTGCTACGCACCGAATCATCGAGGTCTTCCGAGCTCGAGCCTAGGCTCCAGCGGCTCACCGCCCTCACCGGGTGGAACCAGATCTCTTCGTGGCCGCCCTGCTCGCGCCCGACCAGGAGCACCCTTGTCCCGGCGAGTGTGTACTCCGCCTCCGTTGCCTCCCGCTCGAGCCGGAGGTCGTCGCCCGGGTCGAGGGCCTCGTCGGCACCCGGCCCCAGGTCCGGCGGCAGCGGCACCCTCTCGTCCAGCTCCACGCCCGTGGACGGCGGCCGCCAGACCCCACCGATCAGCCGTACCCGATGCCCGTTGGAAGCGACCCGGTCAAACGCGTTGCGAAGCAGTCGGTCCAGGTGGGGCTCGTAGCGGCGATCGCGGGCCGCGAAGTAGACGTAGGCACCGATGCAGACAGCCCATCCGTCGCCCACCGTGTACTCCCAGGCCAGCCGGCGCCCGGGATTGACGTTGATGTAGGCCTTCTGCACGGCGAGGACACGACCCTGCTTCGGCCAGTGATCGCCTGTGTAGCCGTAGCGGACGAGCCGCTCGCCTTCCTGCGGCGCCCAGGTGTAGCAGCCGCTCCCCAGCCCTTCGAACAGCGGGTGGCCCCGGAAGCTCTGCAGTCCGCGGATCCGTGACGCAGCGCTGAAGCCGCTGGCGAACTCGTCGTCGGGCTCCTCCGACCAGGGAGCATCGGTGGCCTCGTCGGGCGCCACCTTCTCCCAGCCGAGCTGGGCCGGCAAGGCTACCGCCGCCAGGGTGGCGAGCAGGCCGCCGCCGGCGCGGACGTGAGCGTCGAGGGCCAGGCGTGCCGCGTCCGGAAGGGCCGGCGGCTCGGTCCAGTGGAACCAGACCGTGGTCCCGTAGCCCAGCAACTCCTCGGTCAGCTCCGCCAGCCGGATCGCCCACACTTCGGCGTCGGGAAGGGACTCAAGCCAGGCGAGTGCCGCCGCGACTTCTTCCGAAGGCTCGCCGGAAGGGAGCACGAAGAGTACGGTGTGCCGTTCTTCGGGGGCGCGGTCGAGGGATCGAGACATGACGGTGTAAGATACGGGAATTGGGGAATTGGGGAATTCGGGAATTCGGGATTTCAGGACTCCGGGAAGGAGAGCCGAGAATCCGAGGCATCCGTGGAATCCGTGGTATTCGGGATTTTGGGAATCGGGTTCTCAGGGCTTGGGCGATTTGGCATTTCTCTTGGCTGTGGCAACGCTGGTGACGAATATGCTTATGAGCTCATCCGCCTCGGCGATGGCCTCGTCCAGCTCGGGGCCCGAGCCGATCTCCAGCTCCTTGGCGAGCTTGAGCCAGATGAAGGTCTCTCGTAGTTCCTTCAGGCAAACCTTCATCTTGTGAATGAAGTCCTTACGAGACTCGCTGCCGCGCGCCTCGGCGTAATTCGCCGCCGGCGATGTGCTACACCGATTGAGTTGTGTCGACACATGAGCGCTTAGGCGGCTCTCCGATAGATCGTTGGCGATCCTGTAGCTCATCGCGGCGAAAGCAATCAACCGATCTTGCAGGTCGTTGATCCAATCCGAATCCACCTTCCCCATTCCCCACCCTCCCCAATCCCCGAATTCCCGAATACCACGGATTCCACGGATTCCACGGATTCGCCTTTTCCCTTCCCGGATTTCCGAACCCTTCAATCCCAGATTCCCAAATTCCCAACACAAAGATTGGCCATTCCCATCAACAAGTCGTCAAAAAAAGGGCGGAGCCCCAACTTCGGACTCCGCCTCTTCTATCGATGCCGGTTCGCGTCCTTGTGCCTACCGGCTAGTAGCTCGAGTAGACCTGCGTGTTTCCCTGCCCATCGAACGCCAGAACGTCGTAGTGTTCTGGGTGGCTGCCCGGCACTTCCATACCCGGCGAGCCGATGGGCATGCCGGGCACGGCAAGGCCGACTATCTCTGGCCGTTCCTCGAGCAGCCGCTTGATGTCGGCCGCAGGGACGTGCCCTTCCAGGACATAGCCGTCGACCAGCGCCGTATGGCAGCCTGCGAGCTCGCCGCCTACGCCGTAACGCGCCTTCACGGCCGTCAGATCGGCGTCGCTCACGTCTATCGCGTTCACTTCGAATCCGTTTTCGAGCAGGTGACCCACCCACCCTTCGCAGCAACCTCAAGTAGGTGTCTTGTAGACGGTTACCCCGCCCGACTCCAGAGCGACCGGCGGGACCGGCTCTGTCCGGCGCGCCTGCAGCGCGTAGAGCCCGGCCACGAGCCCAACACCCACGAGGCCACCCGCGGTCAATATGCCTTTCCAGTTCGATGCCATGCTTCCTGCCTCCCTCTGTTTGCGCGATCGCGGAATCTCGCCGGGAGGGGGGGTCGTTGCAACCCTTGCCGAAGAAACACCGAAGATGCATCTTTGAGACCCTTATGGAGACGAAGCCGATCAGAGGCCGTGGCGCCAGCCACAACCCGGCCAACCGCTTCGAGCGCCTGGCCGTCGTCCGGGATGGCCCGCGCGACCCGGACGACCCGGGGCCGCGGACGGAGTTCTTTCGGGACTGCTCCCGCACGGTCATAGCAAGGAACGAGAGCCCCGACGTCGGCTTCGACACGACTGTAAACCCTTACCGAGGTTGCGAGCACGGCTGCTCCTACTGCTACGCTCGCCCCTACCATGAGTACCTGGGCTTCTCGGCGGGGCTCGACTTCGAGACGAAGATTCTGGTGAAGGAGGACGCACCGGAACTGCTGCGGGCCGAGCTGTCCTCCCCGCGCTGGCGGCCGCAACCGATTCTCTTGAGCGGCGTCACCGATCCCTACCAGCCGGTCGAGCGCCGGCTGCGCCTGACGCGCCGCTGCCTGGAGGTGCTGGCCGAGTTTCGGAACCCAGTGGCGATCACCACGAAGAACCGGCTGGTGACCCGGGACATCGATCTGCTGGGCGAGTTGGCGGGCCACGGCGCAGCGGCTGTGGCCCTCTCGATCACTACGCTCGACGACCGGTTGCAGCGCGTAATGGAGCCGCGGACCTCGACCCCCGAGCGGCGCCTGGACGCGATCGACCGGCTGACCGCGGCCGGTGTCCCGGCGGCCGTAACGATAGCGCCGGTGATCCCGGGGCTCACCGATCACGAGCTGCCGCGCATCGTGGCAGCGGCCGCCCAAGCCGGCGCCGTCACCGCCGGCTTCATAATGCTGCGGTTGCCGCACGGCGTCGCGCCGCTGTTCGAGCGCTGGCTCGAGGACCACTTCCCAGAGCGGAAGGAGAAGGTGCTGAACCGGATCCGCGAGGTACGCCGCGGCCGTCTATACGACTCGCGCTTCGAGGTGCGTGGCAGAGGGGAGGGTCCCTACGCCCGGCAGCTTCAGCGGCTCTTCCAGGTCAGCTGTCGTAAGGCCGGGCTCGCGCGCGAGATGCCACCGCTCTCCGCCGCCGGGTTCCGCCGTCCCGAGCCCGCCGGCCAACTCAGACTTCCCATGTAGACTTGCCGCGATCCGAGGGGAACTCACCCACAACGGGTGTGTACACCCTACTGGCGGCCACACCCTCGTGGCCGTTTGGCAGACCGCTTCCCCCGCCAAGCCCTCGGAGCGGGGTTATGTCTCCCCAAAGCAATGCCAAGTCTCCTTCGCAGCTAGTCGCCGAGGTGCTGCTGCGCAATAACGTACTGACGCGCGAGCAGCTGCAGAGCGCCGTGACCGAAGCACGGGCCAAGGGCTGCGGACTGACCTACACCCTGGTCTCGATGGGCCTGATTCAAGAAACTGTGCTCCTGCGCCTGCTCTCCCAGATCTTCAAGATCAGGGCGGTCGAGCTGTCGAAGATCGAGCGGATAGACCCAAGGGTGCTGGGGACTCTGAGCGCGGAGATGGCCGGGCGAGGCCTGGTGCTGCCGGTTCACCGGACCGGCGACACGCTGACCGTGGCGATGGTGAACCCGACAAACCGCGCGACTATACAGCAACTCGGGCAGGTCACCGGCCTAAAGATCCAGCCGGTCATCGCGACGGAGTTCGCTCTGCGCAGTGCGATCCCGAAGCACTACAACGCCGACCGGCCGTCGGCGGCAGCAGGTCCGGCAGCGGCCGCTCCGCAGCCCCGGCCTCAGCCCCAGCCGACGGGGCCGCAGCCTTCAGGCAAGCTGCGCATGCAGACCAGGTCGCGGCACGCGCCCCGGCGGCCCGCTCCGGCCCCGGCACCTCCGGCCCAGCCTCCGACCCCGGCGGTCGGCCCAGCGCCGGTGATCCCTTCACCGGCGGACGTGCCAGCGGCGGCCCCGAACCTAGCGGCTGTCCCGAGTCCGGCACCGGCCGCCCAATCCCAAGGCGAGGAGCCGAACCCGGACGAACTTCTCCGAAAGCAGATGGAAGCAGAGGCGATGCTGGCCAACATGTCGTTCCGCGGCGAGGACATGGGTGACGAGGGGTCGGGAGGGAAGCTCATCCTCATCGGCGCGGCCATGCTGATCGGCGGCGGGCTCATGACCTGGATGTCATACAACTCCGCCAGCGAGGGCGGATCCTACATGGTAACGACCGGCCTTTTCATCGCCGGCGCGGTTATAGTGTTCAAGGGCCTGATGGCCAACTGGAGCCCCTAGTCGCGTCGATCCTCATTTCGAGTACTCAAGTATTCTATTAGTCAGGTAGTCACGGTTCCCGAATTCCCGGAGAGCCGCCCGGACGGCTCTCTTCTGGTGTGCCGCCCGCACATTCGACATCGTTATTCTCGGCCAGCCCAATGTGCGGGACCCGAGAATCGAGGCGCGAATGTTCACGAAATCGGATGAGGGCGGTTACGCTGAAATCTTAGAGGGCGTGATGATAAAGACGTTGGCCCACGGCGGGCGGACGCTGCTCAGCACGTTCCGGATCGGCAAAGGCGCGACGATACCCACTCACCACCATCCCCACGAACAGACCGGCTACCTGGTCTCGGGGCGACTGGACTTCGTCATCGGAGACGATCGCTTCGACGCCGGGCCGGGCGACAGCTGGAACATCGCCGGCGATGTCCCGCACGGCGCGACCGCGCTGGAGGACTCGATCGTCATCGAGGTCTTTTCGCCGGTGAGAGAAGACTACCTCCAATACGGCCCGGAAGGCTCATGAAGCCCCAACAGATCCCCGCGTTCGTCGAGGGGCTGACCGAAGCCTGGAACTCGAGGGACCTCGACAGGTTCCTTTCGTACCTGACGGAGGATGTGGTCTGGGACGACCCCGCGATGCAGGCGCCGGCTGAGGGCCACGACGCGGTGCGGAGCTTCGCCCAGACTGTCCTGCGGGCGTTCCCCGACTTCCACTACGTCATCCGCCATCCGATTTGTATCGCCGCCGACGGCAGTCGGTGCGCCGTTCCCTGGAAGATCACGGCGACGAATCTCGGCGTCATGAACCCGCCGGGCTTCGCGGCGACAGGACGGTCCGTCGATTTCGAAGGGGTCGACATGCTGGAGTTTCGCGGGGAACAAGCCTGCCGCATCGACACGCTGTTCAATCCGCTGATCCCGGCCGAGCAACTGCTGGCCGTCCGCTTCCGTCCGGATCCCGGTAGCCTGAGAGAGGGGTTTGCGGTTTGGTCGCAGCGGGTCCGCGCTGCCTGGGTGCGTGCGACGAAGAGCGATACCTAGCGGGCGACGCCTGGTCTTGGTCGATTTCGACATTGGACAGCCGACAGCCGACAACCGAGGTTTCGGCTTTTTTTCTACGAACGACGCTCGACGTTCGAAAGTCGATACACGACGTCGGGCGTCGGCGTAGGAGTGTCGGACATCGAAAGCTGAGAAGTGAGCTGAACGTCGGTCGTCGGCTGTCGGCTGTCCAATGTCGGTCTAGAGCTCGATCTCCACCGGCTCGCCGATCCACGACTCGGCGATGACCTCGCCGTCGAGCCGGACCCTGAATCGCGTCTCCCTGAACTCGACTCCTACCTGGTGGCCGCGGAAGGGGAGCCGCGCCAGGCGGAACGATTCGATCTCGAACGGGAACGGGTCCACGATGAACGAATCGCCGCCTGCGGGCCGGAAGCCAACCACGTATTTCACGATGAGGTCGTTCACCCAAGAATGCTGGTAGTCGTCGAAGCCGCGGTAGAGGCAAGGTGTGCCGGTCTCCGGGTTGTAGTGCTCGTAGCAGTTCGGCCGCGCCAGGTCGCCGTCGTGGAACATCATGCGGATGAATTTGCGGATGAGCTCCACCGCCCGGTCGCGTAGCCCGGGATCGTGCTCGATCGCTACCCTGGCAAGCGCTTCCGCGACGTGCGAGTTCGCCATCGGCCAGACTCGACCGTTCCAGGGGCAGTTGTGCCGCTTCCCCCTCCACTCGGCGTCGGGACTGAAGTACGGGTCATCGACGCTGCTGGACGGCACGGGATAGATCGTCCAGAACTCTTCCGGGTTCAGCAGGTGCGAGCGCAGCCCCTCGACCTGTTCGGGCCCGACGAGGTCGGTGAAAAAGGGATAGAAGTGAATCGCAGCCTTGGCCTGCGTCCGCTCCATAGTCCCCGGCTCGATATCGTGGAACATCAACGTGCTCTCATCCCACATCAGACCCATGATCGCGTCGCCGGTCCGGTCGGCGACGCTCTCCCAGCGCTTCACGCCATCGGGGTCGCCGAGCCGGTCGGCGATCGTCGCCAGCGCGCGCTGTAGCTGATACGCGTACACCGTCGCGTCGACGCCCTTGAGGCGAATCTTCCTGCCCCACGCCTCGCTATCGGCCTCATCGCTCACCGCCATGTAGCGGCTCATGTACTCCTGGCCGGTCTCGTAGTGATCGATAACGTCGTAGAGACCGGTGTCGTCGGCGTCCCGCTCGCGGGCCAGCCATTCGGCGTAGCGTGCCAGCGGATCGTAGACGGCCTGCAGATACGAATCGTCGGGGTGCACCGCATCTACTGCGAGCACCGCGTCGCCCCAGTTCGCGAAGTAGAAATCGGTGTGCGCCAGGTGGTTCACGTAGATACGACCGTGGAATTCGCCGCTCTCTTTCTGGTGGGCCAGGAAGTTCAAGACGACCCCGCGCGCCCACGCCGGGTCGGGCAGCCAGCGCAGCTCGCGGGCGTGACACTGTGCGCTGTAGGCGATGGGCACGTGGAAGTAGCCGGTCCCCTCGCAGCAGCCCGGATAGGGATGGTTCGCCACGCCGCCTTCGTGGCTGCAGAGCTGCAGCCCATACCAGCGGTAGTACCAGTAGCGCTCGAGGTAGGGATCGGAGCACGAGAGCTCGGGCACCGAGCGGAAGTAGGCGGTCCATCCCACGCGGCTCACCGCACCGGGCTCGGCCCCGACCGGCGGCTCGACGTCCGAGATCGGCGGAGGCGGAGGCGCGTGTTCTCTGAGGTGGCCAGCGAGCGGGCTGGTCATCTGAACGTCACGGGCGTTCTCCGCTTTGACCCGGGCGCGAAGCGTTGCCGTCGCCGCGCCGCCGGCCGGAACCTTCACACGCGATACCGCAGCCGCGTAGAGCGCGCCCGCCGGACTGACGCCGGCGATCCGAACGGACGTCTCGAGGCGATGACGCCAGCTCTCTGGGAACGGCGTGAACTCCCAGCGCGGGTCGAAGCTCGAACGTTCCGCTAGGTGGGCGCAACCGGCGACCGCATCGATCGGCGCCTCCAGAGCCACATCGACGCCGACGCGATGGATGTGCAGATCCTGGACGGCACAGCGGAAACGCGCCGCCCCGGCCTCCGCTTCCACGGTGTTGAGGTCTACACCGTCGGCGTCTTGGACCGTCCATGCCACTGCCAGGAG
>JBDHKT010000432.1:0-2722 GCA_039586255.1 Gemmatimonadota bacterium
AGATCAAAGAGGCAGGCCAGCGCGCCGCGGCGCGCTGGCCTGCCTCTTTGATCTCCACGATATCCGGGCGGGCCTGCTCGTCGTTGAGGTTCTTGAGGACTAGCTCGCAGTGTCCAATGATCGAGGTGAGCAGGTTGTTGAAGTCGTGAGCGATACCGCCGGCGAGTCGCCCGATCGCCTCCATGGTCTGCGCGTGACGTAGGCGCTCTTCCAGGGTCTTCTGTTCGGTCAGGTCGCGGGCGATGGTCGACAGGTGGTCCACCTTTCCGTCCACCGTCCTGTGTGCGACGATCACCATCGAGGTCGGTATCTCGCGTCCGTCGCGGGCCCGGAACGTCATCTCGCCCGACCAGTAGCCGTCGCGGATCGCCGCCGGCAGCACCTGGTCGCGCATCCGGGTCCGGTCCGGCTCGGGGTGAAACTCCCAGACCGGCAGAGGCGACGGCGCCTCGTCGACATCTCCTCCGAGCATGTCCCGGCCCGCTGGGTTGAGGTAGATGCCGACTCCGTCGGCGGTGAACATACCGACCAGGTCGGGGGTCGCCTGGAGGATCTCGGCCAGCCGGTTGCGGGTATCCTCGACTTCTTTGCGCTCGGTGATGTCGGCGATCAGGGAGAGGCTGCCCACCACTTTGCCGTTGTCGTCGCGCAACGGCCCCGCGGAGATGTGCACGTTTATCAATGTGCCGTCGCGTCTTCGCCGTACTACTTCGACCTCGTTGAGACTGCGGCCCTGCAGCAGGCGACCGTGGAGGCGGCGAAACTCCTGCAGTTGATTGTCGGGGAGAACCGGCGGCATGGGGCGGCCGACGGCTTCGGCCTCGCTCCAGCCGAAGATTCGCTCGGCCGCGGCGTTCCAGGTGAGAATGTTGAGATCGCTGTCCATGGCCATGATCGCGAGCGGCGACGCCTCGATCAGTGCCCGGAGCGTCTCGTTGGTGCGCTGCAGATCCTCGCGGGCTTGCTTCTCGACTGTGATGTCCTTCAACGATCCTTCGTAAAACAACACCCTGCCCTTGGCGTCTCGCACGGCGCGGGCCTGGTCGAGCACCCAGATCAGCTTCCCGTCGCTGCGGCGTAGCTGCATGGGATAGTCACGGACCAGATCCTCCAGCTCGAGCTGCGCGATCTGGCTGCGTCGCACGTCGTGGTCGACGAAGAGGTCGTAGGCGTTGAGCTGCAGCAGGCTTTCCCGGGAGGGGTATCCGAGAAGCTCGACCAGCGCCGGGTTGGCGTCGAGGATCGTCCCGTCGGGCGCGGTGAGATAGAGGGCTATGGGTACGCCGTCAAAAAGGCTTCGATAGCGGGATTCGCGGTAGCCGTGACGATGTGGCCTCCGCCTGCGGCGCTGCATACGGCGGATCCAGACGTTGAGGAGCGCTCGTACGTCACCGAGAAGGCGTCTTATGCCTCTCTGGATCCAGACTCTGAAGTCGGGTGCTTCAGGCATCCAGTCGGGCTTGGTGTGTAGGAGTTTATAACGTTATCATCACCGCGCCTCGGCATCGGAGGAGCGGAGCAGCGACCGGCGGCACGCGTAACCTGTGGCGCCGGGTGGACTCCGGCGTCGCTCGGTAACGAGAGGCCGTAATAAGCCGGCTGAACGTTCTGGGGAAAGCTACGGCGGGGAAGCGTAGGCTCTCTGCTCGTGCTAGGGAGATTATAATGCCAAAGGCAGCCTTCATGCCAGACGAGTGAACCGGAGGAGATTCCGATGAGATGCCAACAAATCGTGTGGACTCTGGCCGGGTGTGCCGCTCTGCTGTCAGGCGCAATTGGACACGCCGCCGCCCAGACGGCGGTGGACCTGCCACGGAGCGAGCCGGCAGCCGCGCAGGACCGCGTCATGACTCCGAAGGACGTGGCCCGCATCCGCTCGACCGGACAGATCGCGATCAGTCCCGACGGGTCCGAGATCGCCTACACGATCAGCGTTCCACGTGAGCCCGGGAGTGACCGAAACGGCCCAGCCTGGGCGGAGCTTCACGTGGTGGCCTTCGACGGGACGCGTGACCGGCCCTTCATTACCGGCGAGGTGAACGTTTCGCACCTGCGCTGGAGCCCCGACGGCGCGTACATAAGCTACCTGGCACGCCGCGAGGGTGATGACCACACATCGATCTACGTGATCCCCGCCGAGGCGGGCGAGTCGGTCCGGCTCTACGAGCACGAAACGAGCGTGCTGGCGTTCGACTGGCGGCCGGACGGGCGGGCGATCGCCTTTGTGGCCAGTGAGGCTGCGCCGGAGGACCTGGCGGAGTTGAGGAGGGTGGGGTTCAACCAGGAGATCTACGAGGAAGATTGGCTCTCGCGGCGCCTCTACGTGCTGGAGCTGCCGAACGGCCCCGAGGGCGCGGCCGGCGCGGCACGAGACGTGGAGGTGCCGGGACAGCCGTGGAGTGTGGCCTGGGACCCCGATGGCAGGCGCCTGCTGACGGACCTCTCGCCGACACCGCTGGTCGACGACCGGTACATGTATCGGCGCCTGCACGTGATCGATGCGTCGTCGGGTGAGGTGCTGGCGGCGATCGAGAGCCCGGGCAAGCTGGGGGCGTTCGACTGGTCGCCCGATGGTAGGACGATCGCGATGATCTCGGCCGTCGACATCAACGACCCGCGGGAAGGCCGGCTGACGGTCGTCTCCGCGGGCGGCGGCGCGCCCCGCGACCCGTTGCCCGACCTGGAGGGGCACGTCGAGTCCTTCGCCTTCGTGTCGAGGGAT
>JBDHKT010000433.1:0-2705 GCA_039586255.1 Gemmatimonadota bacterium
AGCGCCAAGGACGTGTTACGTTCCTATCTCGACTGGGTCGACTCGGCTCACCAGCACCGCTTGGCAGAGAATGTAACGCCACATCCCTCACGCTACCTGCAGCTCGTCAGCACCACCTGCCACGAGGCGAGCGGCACGGAGCGCTACGCCTTCGAGACCGGCGCGGACATCGAGATCAGGCTCGGCTTCGAGGCGTTGGTGCCCGTCAACCGACCGCATGTGAGCATCGGGATCACCGATGGCCGACCGGGCAACCTCGTCCTCTGCAGCATGCTGGTAGACGGTGGCGCCCCGGACCGGGTCGACGGGCGGATGACCGTCTCCTGCCGACTGCGATCCGTGCCGCTGCTTCCCCGCGTCTATCAGATCTGGTGCTCGGTGCGTTCCGAGCAGGCTTACGGCGACCTTTTCGACTGGCAGCCGATCGGCGCGTTCAGGGTGACCCAAACGGCCGAGTGTACCGGCCCGGCCGCCCAGGCCCACCTCTCCACCGACGGGCCGGTCTACGTCGATCACGAATGGGTGGTGAGTCAGTGATGGAATTCGACCTCCTGGAGCGGACCGCGGCGGCTCGTTTCGATCCCGTGTTCCTCAGCGACGATGACCTCGACGATCTCGCGAGCTTCACCGGCATGAGCAGCGAGGGCTGTCGCGAGCGTATCCACTCGTACACCTTCGCGGAACTGGCAGAGGCCTGGCGGCGCGCCGACCCCAGGACACCCCAGCAGGTTCTCGAGTTCTACCGCTCGGCCGACGAATACATCTGGGAATTGATGCAGTGGCACGCGAGCCGGGAGCGACGCATCTACTGGGAAGCTCTGTTGTTTGTGGCCGAGCATTTCTCTCCCGCAGCAGGTTGGCGACGCGTCTTCGACTTCGGATGCGGAGTAGGAACTGACGCGCTGTTCCTCGCCGCGCAGGGCTACCAGGTCACCCTCACCGACATCGACAGTCCCGCCTTCCGCTTCGCGCGTCACCGCTTCCAGCGCCGGGGCCTGGCCGCCACGTTCCGTGAATCGCGATCGGGACATCCCGAGCCCGACGGCACCTACGACATAGTGGTCTGCTTCGACGTGTTCGAGCACCTGACCGATCCATTCGCCGCCGCCCGCGTGCTCACGTCGCACGTGCGGCCCGGCGGACTCATGCTCCAGCGCGGCACCTTCGAGAAGGACGACCAGCGGCCGTGTCACCTGACCGAAGGGGTTCGGCGGTTCAGCGGAATGCGCTGGGGTATTCACCTCAGCAACCTGGGTTTGAAGCCGCACGCCGGACTGGTGTACGTGAAGACGACCGGCCTGGAGAGACTTCTGTTGCGCCTACGCTTCGCCATCTGGCGCGCCACCGGACTCTGGTTCTCACGCGTGCCACGTTAGCTATGCAGGACTCATCGTTCGCCTCCATCGTCATACCGACCCGGAACCGGGCCAGGCTCGTGAAGGAAACGGTGGACAGCCTGCTGGCGCAGGACTACCCGTCGAATCGTTACGAGATCATCGTTGTCGATGACGGCTCCACCGACGACACGCCGGAGGCGATGCGCGCCTTCCAGGCCGGCACCGATCCGAGCGTCACATACATACGCCGGCAGCCGGTCTGCGCCAACGCCGCACGGAACGTGGGGATCAGGGCCGCGCGCGGTGACCCCATCGTGCTCATAGATGATGACATCGAAGCGCCCAGCGACTGGCTGCGGGCATTTGTCGAATGCGCACAGCGCAACCCCGAGGCCGATTGCATCGGCGGCAGGATCCGTCTTCGACTCGAAGGTAAGCCACCGCGATTCTGTGGTCGGGAACCGCTCGGAGACACCGAACTGGATCTAGGCGACGAGGAAAAGGAAGCGCGGGCGGTATGGAGCGCCAACATGGCCGTCCGTCGCTCGGCCTTCGAGAAGATCGGGCTATTGAACGAGTCGCTCTATATCGCCGGCGACGAGGAGGAATGGGAGCTTCGCCTTCTCGATGCGGGCGGCCGTATAATCTACACACCCGATGCGTGGGTGTGGCATCGGCGCACCCAGAACGACTTGCGCTTCTGGAGGATGGTCCGCGTGCGGTTCCGTAGGGGTCGGGCGCAGATCGTCTTCGCGCATGCCATCGGGCGGAGCTATCGAGTGCGACCGCAATTGCTCGCCATCGCCCGATCGCTCGTTCACGCAGCTCGCCGCTGGTGCTCCGCTGGCCTACTCACTGCCAGCCTACAAGCGGGTAGGATCTGCGGACTTTGCGAGACGCGCTTGACCAACCGGCGCCGCGACCGCCAGCCAACGGAAACGTGATGTCGACCCCGGAGTACACGATCGAGGCGCGCCGTCGCGCCAACCTGCGGGCAAGCTTGGCCGAGCTATGGGGCTCGCGGGTGCTCGTACTGGCGTTCGCCGAGCGTGACGTGCGCGTGAAGTATAAGCAGGCGTTGCTGGGCTTCGCTTGGGCGATACTGCAGCCCCTGGGCTTCCTCGCGATCTTTACGCTATTCTTCGGTCGCGTGGCGCAGATCTCTGGCGGCGGTGTGCCATACGCAGCCTTCGCGCTGTCAGCGCTCGTGCCGTGGATATTCCTGCAGACGTCGGTGAGCCTCGGCGCCCAGGCACTGCTCACCGACGCCGGCTTGGTTCGCAAGGTCTATTTCCCCCGCGAGGTGCCGATCCTCGGGTCCGTGCTGAGCGCGGGACTCGACTTCGTCTTCGCGTTCGCTCTGCTCCT
>JBDHKT010000018.1:0-11029 GCA_039586255.1 Gemmatimonadota bacterium
CTGCTCAGCGGCGACGAGGATCTCCGCTTCTACCGTGCAGGCCAAGCGGTCGACCTGGGCGACCTGCGCGTCGAGCCGTTCCTGACCTGCCACGATGCCATCGATCCGGTAGCGGTGACGGTGAAGCAACGTTCGAGCGGCCTCAAGGTCGGAATCGCCACCGACCTGGGCACGCCGACGGTCTCGGTGCGTCACGCCCTCAAGCGCTGCGACCTGCTCATCCTGGAGGCCAACCACGACGAGGTGATGCTCCGCACCGGCCCCTACCCCTGGTCGCTGAAGAGCCGCATCGCGGGGCGCCACGGCCATCTATCCAACCGAGCCGCGGCGGTCCTCGGTACCGAGCTCCACCATCCGGAGCTGGCAGGTGTGGTCCTCGCGCACCTAAGCCAGGAGTGCAACGAGCCCGAACTTGCTGCCGCGGTTGTCGGTGAAGCTCTGAAGAAGAAGGGTTACGCCGCTCCGCTACGCGTGGCGGCTCAGGATGAGCCGCTGGCCGGACTTGACGTCACCAAGATGGCTGCGGCCGTGCGATCGCCACAACTGAAGCTGTGGGAGTCGGGGACCACGGGATTCCCGAATTCCTAGTTTCCCGTCGCCCGCAGGACGTCACTGGCAATCGCCCAGACCATAATCCCCAAGATGAGAAGGAACCCGACCTGGCTCAGCCGGGCGCGCGTCTGCAGCGACACGGCGCGTCCGCGCACCGCCTCGACGGCCAGGAAGACCAGATGCCCTCCGTCGAGTATGGGTATCGGCAGCAGGTTGAGCACCGCGAGGTTCACGCTCAGGAAGGCCATGAAGCTGATCAGGACCATGACACCCGCGCGCGCCGCCTGACCCGACAGTTGCCCTATGAGAATGGGGCCGCCGATTTCGCGCGCCGATTCCGCGCCCGTGATGAGCCGCCCGACAAACCTCAGGATAAGCCACGTCAACTCGAACGTTTGGCGCGTGCCAGCAACGAGCGATCCCCCCAGTCCCAAAGCGCGGCCGGCGTTGATTGTATCGTGGTACACCCCGATCTGTCCGTAGACGAGGGAGTCGCCGCTGGCCGAGTCGACCGTAACAGCCCGCTCGATCCGGCTCAACAACTCGATTTCCTGGTCATCCCGCAGCACGCCCAGGGTCACTTCCTCGCCGGGCCGCTGGCTCACATGGCCACGGAACTCGATCCACATGTCGACTTCCTGGCCGTCCACTGCGGTGATCAGGTCACCGGCAAGCACGCCGGCTTCCTCAGCCGGGCTGTCTTCCACCACCGAACCGATGAGCGGTACCCAAGACCGATAGTAGTTGATTCCGGCGTAGGCGAAGATCGCGAACAGGAAGTTCATGACCACGCCGGCCGAGATGACCACGGACCGCGTCGCCACCGATTTCGATTCGAAGCGCCGCTCGGGAGGGACCTCCAGGTCCGACTTACCGCCTTCCAGCGCCTCGAGCGCCTCATCCTCACCCATGCCCGCCATCTTCACGTAGCCGCCGAGCGGAAGTGCTGAGATGACGTACTCCGTTTCGCCCACCGTGAACCCCCACACCCTGGGTCCGAGGCCGATGGAGAAGCGTGGAACCGCGATCCCGGCAAGCTTGGCTGTGATGAAGTGGCCCAGCTCGTGGATCACAATCAGGACGCCCAGTACGATGATGAATGCGATGATCGAGTTCATTTATGCAAACCGAGGTGCCTTGTTTCCATCCTCATCGACTCTGGCGCGCGCCGCCTCTCGCGCCCACTGGTCAACGCGTCGCACAACCTCCAGCTCCGTAACATCTTCCACCACGTGCGCGTCGAGTACCCCACGAATCACCTCAGGGATCCCTGTGAAGCGGAGCCGCTCCTGCAAGAACGCGGCTACGGCCTCTTCGCTGGCGGCATTGAATGCGGCCGGCGCCGTACCGCCCCGCAGCGCCGCCTCGCGCCCCAGCTCGAACGCAGGGAACCGACCTTTGGGCACCGGCTCGAAGTTCAGCGAGCCGATCTCGGCGAGATCGAGCGATGGCCCGTCGACCTCGATCCTCTCCGGGTAGCCCAGCGCGTAGAGCACCGGTAACGCCATCGTCGGGTATCCCAGCTGAGCGAGCACGGATCCATCCCGGAACTCGACGAGCGAGTGGACGATCGACTGGGGATGAATCACGACCGCCACCTGCTCGTAGTCGAGCCCGAACAGGAAATGGGCCTCGACAACCTCTAGAGCCTTGTTCACCAAGGTGGCGGAGTCGATAGTGATCTTCGCCCCCATGTCCCAGGTCGGGTGCCGGAGCGCCTCATCCGGCGTTACCGCTGCCAAATCCAGCGGATCCCGGTCCCGAAAAGGTCCACCGGACGCGGTGAGGACCACGCGCCGCACGCTTTCCGGGGCCGCGCCCTCCAGGCACTGAAAGACGGCGCTGTGCTCGCTGTCAACCGGTATCAACTCGCCGCCCCCCTGCTCAAGCGCCTGCATGACCAGCGGCCCTCCGACCACGAGCGATTCCTTGTTCGCCAGCGCCAGGCGCTTCCCGCCCTCCAGCGCCATCAGCGACGGCTCGAGGCCGGCTGCGCCGACCAGCCCGTTCACCACGATCTCGGCATCGCGGTGCGCAGCAGCCTCCAGCACCGCGTCCCATCCCACGGCCAGCCTGGTGCTCGACAGCCCGCCGACCGGCGCTGAACCGTCGGCCAGCACCGCCAGCTCCGGCCTGAACCGGTCGACCTGCTCGAGCAGTGCATCGGCGTTCCGGTTCGCCGTCAAGGCGACCACTCGGTAGCGGTCCGGGAAGGCGCTGATAACCTCCAAAGTCGTCTTGCCGATGGAGCCGGTCGAACCCAGAATCGCAACGGTTCGCGCGCCCATTACACTCCTACGATCCCGAGGTACGCATAGGCGACCGGAAAAACGAAAAGCAACGAATCGAGCCGGTCAAGTATCCCGCCGTGCCCGGGCAAGAGGCCGGAGCTGTCCTTAGCGCCGCAATCACGCTTGAACCGCGACTCGAAGAGATCGCCGGCCTGTCCCGCCACGGCGAGGACCGCTCCCAGGCCAAGTAGCTCGCCGGCGCTCATCGTCCACGGCACAAGCGACCGTGTGAGCACAGCGTACAGCAGGGCGCCGCCCGCCGTGGCGATGAACCCGGCGATCGCCCCCTCCCACGTCTTCTTGGGGCTGATCAGCGGCGCCATCTTGTGCCGCCCGATCGCCTTCCCCACTGAGTAGGCGGCGGTATCGCCGAGCCAGGTGATCGCCACCGGCAGCATCAGAACGGCGGCCCCGGCAAGCCCCGGTGCCGCTCCACCCTCCCCCCTCAACCAGAGCGCGAAGGCGAGGGTCACCCCGGAGTACAGCGCGCCGAACACGCTGGCCATCACCATCGCCCCGGGCCGCGCTTCCGCCGCGGCCGCCATCGCCAGCGTCGCCGCCACGACCAGGGTGACGACGGTGGCCCACACCATGAACGTCCCCGGGGAAAGCGCGGCGGCCAGTAGCACATACGCCGCCGCCAGGGCGGCCGCCACCGGCGGCACCGCGGGCGCTCCGCTCTCACGGTACAAGGTGGCAAACTCCCAGGCCGCGGCCGACGCCAGCAGCACCAGAAAACCGGCCAGAGGGTAACTACCCAGGAAGACCAGCCCGACGGCGACCGGTATGCCGATGAGCGCGACGCCCACGCGCTTCGCGAGTTCACCGCCGGAACGCGCCATCACGTTACCTTGCCGAACCTGCGTTCCCGTCTCTGGTAGTCGAGAATCGCTTCGAAGAGGTGCTCGCGGGTGAAGTCCGGCCAGAGCACCGGCGTCGTGTACAGCTCGGCATAGGCAAGCTGCCACAACAGGAAGTTCGAGATCCGATACTCCCCGGAGGTTCGAATCATCAAGTCGGGATCGGGCCAGGAAGCCGTGTAAAGTTCCGCAGCGAACGCCGCTTCGTCGATCGCAGCCACCGCCAGTTCGCCGCTAGCGATGCGCTCGCCGAGCCTGCGTGCCGCCCGCACGATCTCGCCGCGGCTACCGTAGCTGATCGCCAGCACGAGTTGTAGCTGCTCGCCGCCGCGGGTCGAATCGAGGATCATATCGATCGCCCCGCGCTCCGCCGCGCTGAAACGGTCGATGTCGCCCACCACCTGGACCTCGACGCCGTTGTCGACAAGGTCCTGCACCTGGGATTTGGCATAGCTCTCCAGCAGCGACATCAGGAAGGCGACCTCACGCCTCGGTCGCTGCCAGTTCTCCTCTGAGAACGCGTACAGCGTAACCACCTCGACGCCCGCCTCGATCGCGCCTTCCACAACATCACGCACGGACTTCATCCCTGCCCGGTGGCCCTCGCGGCGGGGCAGCCCCCGCTCGTTCGCCCACCGGCCGTTACCGTCCATGATGATCGCAACGTGCCTGGGCACGCCGCTCCCATTCTCTCTTATTCGCTGGAGAAGCTCAGAAGGCATTGACCCCTACTGCGTCGGCGGCCGGTTCTGCGGACGGAGACGACGCTTCGGCTAGACCTCGAGTACCTCCGCCTCTTTGACTTTCAGAAGAGCTTCGACTTTCTCCCCGTACTCGTCGGTCAACTTCTGCACCTCTTCGAGCACGTGATGTCCCTCGTCCTCGGGCATCTCGCCGTCCTTCATCTTGGCCTTGATATCATCGTTCGCTGCCCGGCGAGCGGCACGGAGAGAGACGCGACCTTCCTCGGCCATCTTGTGCAGAATCTTGACGAGCTCCTGGCGGCGTTCCTCGTTGAGGGGTGGAATGGGTACGTGAATGACGGACCCATCGTTGGAGGGATTCAGCCCCAGATCCGAGCTCTGTATGGCCTTCTCGATCACGCCCATCAGGTTCTTGTCCCAAGGCTGCACTACCAAGAGGCGCGGTTCCGGGGCGCTGATCGTGGCCAGCTGCTCGAGCGGCATGTGCGTCTCGTAGGCCTCGACTCGCACGTGCTCCAAAAGCGCCGGCGACGCCTTGCCGGTTCGAACCGACGCGAACTCCCGTCTCACCGCCTCGAGGGAACTCTCCATCCGAGCCTGGGTTTCCTTCAGCGGCGTCATGAGCTCACCTCCCCGGAAATAAGCGTGCCGACCTGCTCGCCGCGAGCCGCCGCCAGTATAGCGCCCGGTCGCTCGATGTTCAGCACAACCACAGGCAGGTTGTTGTCCTTACACAGCGAGATAGCCGTGGCGTCCATCACCCCTAGCTCTCGCGTCATGACGTCCAGAAACGATATCTCCGGTATCAGCTCGGCGCTCGGCTCGGTCATCGGGTCGGCCGAGTATACGCCTTCGACCTTGGTGGCCTTGACGATCAACTCGGCATCCATCTCGATCGCCCGCAGCACCGCTGCCGTGTCGGTCGAAAAGTACGGGTTGCCGGTGCCGGCTGCAAAGAGGACAACCCGTCCCTTCTCGAGGTGGCGAAGCGCGCGCCTACGAATGTAAGGCTCGGCCAGTTCCTCCATCCGGATGGCCGTCAGCACGCGGTTCTCCACGCCCCTCTTCTCCAGCATGTCCTGGACGGCGAGTGCGTTGATCACCGTGGCCAGCATGCCCATGTAATCGGCCGACACCCTGTCCATCCCACCTTCCGCCGCCGCCGCGCCGCGCACGATATTGCCGCCGCCCACGACCAGCCCAAGCGCCACGCCGGCCTCCTTGACGGCCCTTATCTCGTCGGTCAAGCGATCGATCGCGGGAAGCGAGATGCCGAACCCATCGCTGCCCGCTAGCGATTCGCCTGACAACTTCAGCAGAATTCGCCTATAGTGCAGCTTCGATCCTGATGCCACTTATTCGCCCACCTTGAAGCGCACGAACTGGCCGACGGCGATCTTCTCGCCGAGCTGCGTCTGCGTATCCGATATCCGGTCGGCTACCGTGACCTCGGGGTCCTTCACGTACTTCTGCTCCAGAAGCGTGCACTCCTCAAAGAACTTGCGCAGCTTGCCTTCCACGATCTTGTCCGCAACGTGCTCGGGCTTGCCCTGCTCGACTACCTGGGCGAGGAAGATGGAGCGCTCGCGCTCGACGATCTCCTCGGGCACATCCTCGCGGGCCACCGCAATCGGGTCGGCCGCTGCAATGTGCATTGCCAGGTCGCGGGCGAGTCCCTGGAACTGCTCCGTCCGCGCGACGAAGTCGGTCTCGCAGTTCAGCTCCACGAGCACGCCGACCTTGTGCGAGTGGTGTATGTATGACTCTACGATACCTTCTCGAGCCTCTTTGCCTACACGCTTCTCCGCGGAAGCTGCTCCCTTCTTGCGCAACCACTCGACGGCGGCTTCCATGTCGCCGCCCGTTTCTTGAAGCGCGCGCTTGCAGTCCATCATTCCAGCGCCGGTGCGCTCTCTCAACTGCTTTACGTCAGCTGCCTTTATCTCACTCATCTTCGGTTCGGTCAAGGTTCAGCATTCTAAAAAAGCGGGCCACCGAAGTGGCCCCGCCAGCGATCATGCTTCGCCGGTGTCCTCACCGGTGGATTCCTCCGACCCCTCCGCTCCTCCCCCCTCATATTCCTCCGCCGGGCTCTCTACCTCGTCGGCTTCGGCTTCACCGGGTGGGCGATGGGCCGCGATAACCTCGGGGCGAGGCCGCCTGCGCTTGCGCGATCGCCTACCGCCGCCCTCGCGCTCGCTGACCGCGCCCACGGCCGCGTCGCTCGAATAGGTGAAGACCTCCTCCTCTTCTTCGGCTGCCGCTGCCTTCCGCAGCTCCTCGGGCACCTCCGCCATGGCCGCCTCAACGGTATCGGCGATCTCCTTCGTGATCAGCGAGACCGAGCGGATCGCGTCATCGTTGCCGGCGATCGGCACCGTCAGCAGATCGGGATCGGCGTTCGTATCGGCGATCGCGACGACCGGGATGCCCAGCTTGTTCGCTTCCGCTATAGCGATCGTTTCCCTGCGGGCGTCCACGACGAAGAGGCAGCCCGGCACCCGGGTCATGTCCTTGATCCCGGAAAGGTAGCGGTCGAGCTTCTCGCGCTCCCTGTCCAGCAGAAGACGCTCTTTCTTGGTGTAGAATTCGAACGCGCCTTCCTCGGCGCCGCGCTCCAACTCCTTGAGCCGCCGGATATTCTTCTTGATCGTCTGGTAGTTGGTGAGCATGCCGCCCAGCCAACGCACCGTCACGTAGAATGCTCCGCAGCGCTCCGCCTCGCCACGCACGGTGTCACTGAGTTGTGTCTTCTTGCAGACGAAAAGAACGGAGTCGCCACGGTGGACGACTTCGCGGATCAGATCCTTAGCCCGCTCGATCTCACGGAGTGTCTTTCTGAGATCGATGATGTAGATGCCGCCACGCTCGGCGAATATGTAGCGGCGCATCTTCGGGTTCCAGCGACGGGTCTGGTGACCGAAATGAACCCCTGCTTGTAGAAGATCTTCGAGTCCTACTGCCATATGCTCTCTATCCTGGCTAGTGCTCGGCTATCGCTTGCTGAACTGGAAGCGCTTCCGGGCCTTCGGCTGACCATACTTTTTGCGCTCCACGCGACGCGGGTCGCGCGTGAGCAGTCCTTCGCGACGCAAGGTCGGGCGGCGGTCCTCATCCTCGACCAGCAGGGCACGGGCGATACCGAGCTGGATGGCGCCCGCCTGGCCTGTCAGGCCTCCGCCGCGCACGTTGACGGTCACGTCGTACTCGCCGGCCGTCTCGGTGGCCTGGAACGGTTTCTCGAGGATCGTCTGATAGGCACTGCGCGGGAAGTAATCGGAGATCGAGCGGCCGTTGATCTGCCACTCACCCTTCCCCCGCTTGAGGTAAACGCGAGCGACCGACGTCTTCCTACGACCCACCGCGTGGACTCGCCCGTCTTCTAGCTTTTTTCCGATCATGCTCCGACCTATAGCGCGTCGTTAACTCTTGACCTTCAATGGTTGAGTCTCGAGACCTTGGTGCGGGTGCTCGGGCCCCGCATAGACGCGGAGCTTCTTCAGCATCTGGCGCCCCAGGGTCGTCTTCGGCAGCATGCCCTGCACCGCCCGCCTGATCACCCACTCCGGGCGACGCTCCTGCATCCGCTTGAACGGGATGAGCTTGGCACCGCCGATGTATCCACTGTGGCGGAAGTAGACCTTCTGCTCGGCCTTCTTCCCGGTCAGCCGGACGCGTTCCGCGTTGACCACGATTACGCCGTCACCGCAGTCTACGTGGGGAGTGAAGATCGCCTTGTGCTTACCGCGAAGGACCTTTGCCACCTCGGCGGCCAAGCGGCCCAGCACGACACCGTCGGCGTCAACAAAATACCACTGCCGGGTGAGCTCCTCGGGCTTCGCCACCGGGGTCTTCATCGAATTCGTCAGCAGTCCAGCCATCTTGTCGTCAGATTAGCTCCGGTTCCGCGCCGGCGCGGATTTCCGTAGCGGGGTCCACCGCTTTCTGGAACAGCGTGGTAGGATATCCGGAGAATGCTGCTATGTCAAGGAAGATCGGGCCTTCCGGGGCCCGGCGGCTAGCCGAGAAAGCTCTCCAGGGACCGGGCTCGGGAGACGTGGCGGAGGCGAGCCAGAGCCCGCTCTTTGATCTGGCGGACCCGCTCGCGGGTGACTCCCAGCTGCTGCCCAATCTCCTCCAGGGTCATGGCCTCTTCGCCGTCCAGGCCGTAATAGAGGCGCAGGATCTTGGCCTCTCTGGGCTTGAGGGTCGAGAGGGCGGCTTCGACGTTGATCTTCAGCGCCTTCTCGAACGCCTCCTGCTCGGGGCCCGGGCGGACGTCATCGGGTAAGTAATCGAGGAGCTTGTTATCCTCACCGGGGACGAGAGGGGCATCGAGAGAGAGGTGGGCCATCGCGATGGACATCGTCTTGTAGAGCTCATCGGCATCGACCTCGAGACCTTCGGCCAGTTCGCCCACCGTCGGCTCGCGCCCCAGCTCCTGGACGAGAGCGCTGGAGCGCTTACCGATCCGGTGCAGCTCACCGGCTCGGTTGAGCGGCACGCGCACGATCCGCGATTGCTCCGCCAGCGCTTGCAGGATCGCCTGGCGGATCCACCAGACGGCGTAGCTAATGAACTTGACCCCGCGCGTCTCGTCGAACTTCTCGGCGGCGCGGATCAATCCCAGGTTGCCCTCGTTGATCAGATCAGCGAGTGCAACACCCTGGTTCTGGTACTTCTTCGCGATGGAGACGACAAAGCGGAGGTTCGAGTTGACCAGCTTCTCCAGGGCTTCCCGGTCGCCGCGCCGGATCTTGCGCGCCAGGACCGCCTCCTCATCCCTATCGATGAGGGGGTAGGCGCTGATTTCCCTCAGATACTGGTCCAGAGAGCCCGGAGGCGTAGCAGCGCGGTGGGCAGGCTCGAACCTCGGGAGAAACCGAATCTGCTCGTCGCGACGGTCGTCCGAATCTCCGCCGTCAGGTGTGTGCGGCTGCCCTTCTCGACTCAATCCCGAAACTCCGCCCCTCGATAGGGACTCAAGCGGTCACCGCTAGACTAGCGCCTGGCGGTCTATCGAACCAGGTCACCCACCCGGCTCCATCTGACTTCGGTCAGCCACGGCAGCGGCCGCAGCTTGCTGCGATCGAACGAATAGTAGATGAACAAAGGCCGCCCTTTGATCAAACCTCGATCGACGAAGCCCCAATAACGAGAGTCCTGCGAGTTATCGCGGTTGTCGCCCATGACGAAGTACTTGCCAACCGGCACGAGGATGGGGCCCCAGTCGTCGCGAGTCGGGCGATATGTGCTGCCGTCCACCTCGGGCGCGACGTACCCAGTCTGCCACTCGAACTGAGAATCGTAGTAGTCGCCGCCGGGCTGAGTGTGCTGCACGTAGTCCTCGGCTCTTCGCTCACCGTTCACGTACAGCTCACCGCCGCGCATGGCGACCCTGTCGCCCGGTAGACCCACAACACGTTTCACGTAGTTCTTCGATTGATCGAGCGGGTACTCGAAGACCACAATATCGCCCCGCTCGGGGTTCTCTATCGCCGGCAGGCGCACACCGGTGAATGGCAGCTGGGCGCCGTAAACCGCCTTGTTCACCAGGAGAAAGTCGCCGACCAGCAGCGTCTTCTCCATCGATCCCGTCGGGATCTTGAACGCTTCTACCGCGAACGTTCTGATGACGAGAAACAGCAGGATCGCTACCGAGATAGACTTGACCCATTCCCAGAGCCAGCGTCCTGTCCCTGACTCTGCCCGCCGCGGCGTTGCGCTCTGCGCCTCCTGCTCCGCCGTATCCTGCTTCTGCTTTGCCTGTTCTCTCTTCTTGGCCATCATTGGATTCCCATTAACTGCCCCGGCCCGTGGGCAACAGGCCGAGGGCCCCTAGTTGTCCTACCTCCCCAAGGCGCCTCAAGATCCGCCGCGCCCCGCTTCTCGTGATGCACGGCGTCAGTCGAAAGCTATCTCGACACCCTCTGGTGACGCTAGCTCTCCACTCGGTTCACTTGCTGACTGCTGAACTTAGCACGACCGCGGCGCCACACCAAGTGGCCTAGCGGCCTCTATCGACTGAACTTCTCAGGAAGATGTGATCTTCGCGCACCCCGACGTCGGTCACGAACTGCGGCAACTCGAACGCAACCGCATTCGTCGGGAGATCGCCGTTCGACCCACCCTTCAGCTGCACCAACAGTTGGTCGCGCATCGCGCTCGGCAACGGCAGCGCTCCCACCTGTACGTCGTCGACGGTGTAGACTCCCGCGCCGGGCCTCAGGCCGTCCAACCGCCCGCTGAACGAGACCCAGGCGGTATCGCCGAGAAAGGCGACCCACGATCCCAGCTGCTCGATCCCCGGCACCTCCTGCAGCGCCACACGTCCCGTCAGCACCAGCTTCTCCTCTTCGATCGCCGCAGAGACATCGCTGACGTAGGACGGAAAGAATCCTTTCAGCCCGTACTCTATCCAGGCGTTGAGCTCGTCGGCGTCCAGCGTGGCTTCATCGAGCTCGCCCTGTCCCAGTGCCACGATCTTGTCCTCCGCACGCCGCGCCAGATCGGGAGAGTCCGACGCAGCAGCCTCCATCGGGGCTTCGCTTCGGTCGACGACGGCGGACACGTAGGATGCTATCTCGTCCCGGCCGAGCCATCCGGCCAGTACACCCGCTAC
>JBDHKT010000434.1:0-2702 GCA_039586255.1 Gemmatimonadota bacterium
CGAGGCGCGGCTCGACGCCGCACGCCTCGCCTTCGAGTCGTCGCCGATGGCGTCGATCGACACCTGGCGATCACCAGTCTTGTTGATCCACGGCGATGACGACAGGAACGTACCATTCAGCGAGACCGTCGATCTCGTGGCGGCGCTTCGCGAACAAGGGGTGGAGTTCGAGCAGCTGGTCTTCCCCGACGAGGTACACGGCTTTGAGACACACGCGCGTTGGCTGCAGGCCTACCGCGCGGCGGCGGAGTTCTTTGATAAGCACTTGGGCGGTGGTCGGTAGGGCAGTCACACCGTGCACGGAGCAACCATGGCGCAATTGGGAGACATCCCTGTCGAGGAGTTCAAGCGCGCAGCGAGCCGCGCCATCGACTGGATCGCGAGCTACCTCACGCATCCGGAGGAATACCCGGTGCTCGCCCAGGTCAAGCCGGGCGAGGTAAAAACGGCGCTACCCGCCGGCGCTCCGCGTGCCGGTGAGCCGCTGGACGACGTGCTGGACGACTTCGAGAAAGTCGTCGTGCCGGGGATCACCCATTGGAACCACCCCTGCTTCTTCGCCTACTTCGGCATAACCGGTTCGGCGCCCGGAATCCTCGGGGAGCTTCTCTCCGCCGCACTGAACGTGAACGGCATGCTCTGGCAGACGTCGCCGGCGGCCACGGAACTGGAGGAGCTGGCGCTCGACTGGTTGCGCCAGCTCCTGGGGCTGCCCGGTGGATTCGACGGCGTGATCATGGATACCGCCTCGGTTTCTACCCTGTGCGCCATCGCCGCCGCCCGGCACGCGCTCTCCGACCTTGAGATCCGCGAGCGCGGCATGTCGGGTCGCAGCGATCTGCCGCTACTGCGGCTCTACACGTCGGAGCAGGCCCATTCATCGGTGGAAAAGGCGGCACTCGTTCTGGGAATCGGAAAAGCGGGCGTGCGGAAGATCCCGACAGACGACTCGTTCCGCATGGATGCAGGTGCGCTGGCGTCGGCGATCGCCGAGGACCGGGCGGCCGGACACCGGCCGTTCTGCGTGACCGCAACCGTCGGGACGACGTCGACTACCAGCATCGATCCGGTTCCGGCGATCGCCGAGATCTGTCGGCGTGAGAGTCTCTGGTTGCACGTCGATGCGGCCTACGCCGGTTCCGCGGCCGTCATTCCCGAGTATCGCCACGTACTCGCCGGCTGCGACGCGGCGACATCCATTGTAGTCAACCCGCACAAGTGGTTGTTCACGCCCACCGATTGTAGCGCGCTCTACACGACACGGCCCGACGTCCTCACCGGTGCCTTCAGCTTGGTGCCCGAGTACCTGCGTACCGGGGTCGACGGTGAGATCCGGAACTACATGGACTGGGGCGTCTCGCTGGGCCGGCGATTCCGAGCCCTCAAACTGTGGATGGTCCTGCGGTGCTTCGGCACCGACGGCATCGCCATCCGACTGAAAGAGCACATCCGACTGGCGCAGCAGTTTGCAGATCGGATAGACGAGCATGCGGAGTTTGAACGGCTGGCCCCCACGCCGCTGAGCGTCGTCTGTTTCCGCGCCCGCCCGTCACACATCAACGGTGACGAGGAAGCACTGAACGCGTTCAACGAGAGGCTGTTGCAGCGCCTGAACGCGGGCGGCGAAGTCTACCTGTCACACACCACCCTGGACGGCCGTTACGCACTGCGGCTCGCCATCGGCAACGTGCGCACCGAGGAGAGGCACGTAGCCCGGGCCTGGGAGCTTGTTCGTGATGAGAGCGAGCGGCTGGCGTCCGAGTAGCCGACCTGGATCAGAAACGAATCAAGTAGGTGACTTTGACGACGGCGCCGCGGTCGCTGAACTCCCACAGGGAATCGTCGGTGCCGCGCTGCTCATTGAACACGACGAACAGATCGCTGCCCGGTGAATGGATGAAGTTGAGGCGGACCTGAGCCGATACGGCGTTGTCGGCGTCGTTGTACTGGAGGAGCGCGTTGGCCACCAGCCTGGTAGAGAACGCGTACGAAAGCCGCAGCGAGCCAACGTTGGCTATGAAGGCACCGTTGGGCAGGTCGATCCAGCTGCGGGTGTAGCGCAGACTCGTCGACAGGTTGGCATTGGGGTTGAAACCCAGGCTGGGTGCTATCGTGTGTATGTGACCGCCGAATGTTCCTGACAGCGCGCCGTTGAACCCGAGAACGACGCGACGGTTGCGGCTCGTGCCGGCAAACCAGCCGAACTGCCAGAGGTCGTAGTCGCCCGGCGGCACCTCGACCTTGTCCGATATGTCGAACTCCTCGTCCACCCGGTTGAACCCGAGCTGGTAGTATAGCGTGAAGCTGTCTCCCGTGTTCCACTCGGGATTGAAGACCGGCCCCACAGACCAATCCTGGAGCAATCCGTCGACGCGGGTGACGAGCCCACCGAACAAGTAGAGGTCGATCTTGCGTAGCCCGAATACGTCGGGTCGGGGTGTGAAGCGCATGAAGACGTCGGCGCGACGGATGTCTTCTCTCGTGATGAAGCCGACATCCGCGTTGGCTTCGGGACCGATCATCAAGTACTGGGTGTTGAAGCCGAAGCGGTCTTGCTGGTAGTCCACGGCGATGCGGTAGGCGTAGTCGTCACCGCCGGGCCCCGAGGTCCCGGTGCCGGCGACAAAACCCTGAACGTTGAGCGCAGCAGTGGGCCAGAATGACCAGTCCACACCGCCGGCGGTGTTCCAGCCGTCCGCCCA
>JBDHKT010000435.1:0-4477 GCA_039586255.1 Gemmatimonadota bacterium
ACACCAGGATCAAGATGAGAAAGGAGACACGGGACACGGATCGCATGGGACCCTCCGGCTGTCGTTGAAGAATGGACTCGGGTTTCAATTCTCTGAGTGAGCGACCTCGCCGCCTTTGATGACGGCACGCACCCTGTCCATGGCATCGAGGTCGGTGGACGGGTCGCCGTCCACGATGATGATATCGGCGAGCTTCCCGGGCTCCAGGGTGCCCAACGTGTCACCTTGTCCGCACACAAACGCTGCATCCCGAGTGCCCGCCTCGATGACCTCCAGCGGAGTGAGGCCGGCCGCCAAAAGCAGCTTCATCTCCGTCAAAGGCATACCCAGCTCGACCCTGGGGATACCACCGTAGTCGTTCCCAACCGCGATGATACCGCCCAAGGCGTGAAAGCGGTGCATAGCTTCGACGTGCACATCGACGACAATCTGCTCTACCGGCGAGCGGTCAGACTTCTTGAAGAGGTTACCGATGTTTCCGTCCAGGGTCGGCACTATCACTATGCCCTGTTCAACGACGCGAGCGAGCAACCTCTCGAATTCCGGTGCTACGACATCGAATAGCTGAGTACGCGGGTCTTCGTGCTCCAGAACACTGCTCTCTTCTTCGGGTGACATGATCGGGAAAGGTGAGTGTTCTATGACATCTATGCCGGCCGGTAGAACGATGTCCTCCACGAGGTACGGCTCGAACACATGAGCCCGGACGAACACACCGCGACCGTGGGCTTCCTCGACTATGGCCTGCACCCGTTCGAGATCGAGGATGGGCCAGGGATCGCGAGGATCGCCGGGGGCCAAGGTGATCTTGATCATACTGGCCCCGCGATCGACGAGATCGGCGACCGCAGCGCGAGCTTCCTCCGGAGTCGCCACCTCGTAGTTGAACTGGAATCCGTATACCGTACCGGGATAGCCGCCGGGTACCGTGATAATCGGGCCGGCCCAGTAGCCACGCGCCGCGGGACCCTCGGGCGCCGAGGTCTCATCGAACCCCGAAAGCTGAGCGAGTGAAGTCCCGACGTTGCACACGGTCGTGACACCATCGGTCAAAAAGGCGCGCCGGATCGCAGGAGTGTCAGTGCTGTGCGTGTGCGAGTTGATGATGCCGGGTAGAATACTGCCGCCGCCGGCATCTAGAACCGTAGCGCTTTGGGGAATCTCGAAATCCGCCGCTTCGCCTACAGCTACGATGCGGTCCCCCTGGACGACCACAACGCCATCGGCGATCGGCGCCCTCCCGGTGCCGTCAATCACCGCACCGTTTCTTATTACCAGAGCATCATCCGGCACACGCGTGCTGCCAGCGGCACACGCGGCGAGTGCGACCGACAGCAGGACTATGCGAAGCTTGTCTGTTTCAACGTTCATTGTGCAGCCTCTTCCTCAGCGCCCTCAGTCGCGACGACAAACCGTGCCAGCTCCATGAGGACGGCTCCGGGAGACATCCGCAGACTGGGCAGATCGCTGGAGTTGTACTGTACGGCGACCGCGATCCCGTGGTCGGGGAAGTACGCCATCTCCGTCAGGTAGCCCGGGAAGAACCCGCTGTGACCCCAGCTGACCCCAAGCGGCGTCTGACGGATGATCACGCCGAGGCCGTATTGAGTATTGCGTCCGAGCCGCGCCGCGACGCCCTCCAACATCGTCGGAAGCAGAGACGGGTCGAAGGCCCGCCCTTCGTAGAGTTCCTTAGCCCAGCGGGCCAAGTCCTCCGACGTGGAGGCGATGCCACCGCCCGTCCACTCGAACTGAGGGTTCACGGCGAACTGGCCGTCCTCGATCACGGCATCCGGCAACCCGAACATGTTCTCGGCGCCGGCGTACCCCTGCACATAGTCGGCGCCGGTTAGACGCTCGATGATCAGCCCGAGGACGATGTAGTTGGTGTCGGAGTAATCCCAACCCTCACCGGCTGCGAACGGCGCCTCCGTGTCGAACAGGTAGGCCAGCTGCTCCACCGGCTCCCAGACTTTGTCCGGCTGGGCAAGCAGGTCGGCGATGAACCGGTCGTCGAACTCGTAGCGGATGATGCCACTTGTGTGGTTCATGAGCTGCCGCACGGTGATGTCGGCGGCGTTCGGCAGACGCTCGAACCACGGCTCGTCGCCCAGGTACGCCGAGACCTTCGCTTCCAGATCGAGTCGCCCTTCCCCGACCAGCTGCATCGCCACGGCGGAGACGTACGTCTTGCCGACGCTGCCCTGCATAAGCCGCCCCTCGGCGGTCATCGGTATCACCGCCACGGTGTCGGCCATCCCCGCGGCCAGCCCGAACGAGGCGCCGCCGGCCAGCACGATCCCCGCGGTCACTCCCGGGGCTCCGCTCGCCGCCTGCAGCTCGGCCAGCTTCGCCTGCAGCGCCTCCTGCAGCTCGGTCGCCTGCGCCGGCTCGGCCACCTGGGCCGTGAGGGGCGCGCTCGAGGCTGCGGTCAGCAGGGCCAGAAGAAGGAGCGAGAGCCCGGCTATGTGAGTGGGCTTCATGATCGTACCTACGGACGGTTCGTGGGCTAAGTGTCAGGTGAGAGCGCCTCGATCGCCCGGCGCGCGGCCTCGACGCGAGGCTGAAGCTCGGGGTCGGCGTCCTTCCAGAGCTCCACCAGCTTGCCGTAGTAGTGCACCGCCCTCCCCGGCTCGCCACGCGCCTCGTACAGGGCGCCTAAGCGCTCGTAAATCGCGGGTAGGTAACGCAAGGCGGCGTGGAGCTCATCACCCCCAAAGTACCGCTCTCCAAGGAACCGTTCGTAAACGGCAACGGCCGAGTCGGGCTCGCCCGCCAGGTCGTAGGCATCGGCCAACGGCGGCAGGGCGCACGACCGACAGGGGTTCAGCGATCGATCGTCGGCGAGACGAACCTCGGCGATCGCCTCCGCGTGGCGGCCCTCGGCCAGAGCGACGTACCCCTCTGCAAGATGACGTCGCCACTCGGTGCGCCAGGCCGCGCTCGGGTCGATAGCCGCATCGTGCTCGGCCAGCAATTCCCTGGCCCGGTCCAGTCTCCCGGCGATCGCATAGAACTCGGCCAGTTGCGCGTACGGTCGGTCGAGAACCGGGATTGTCGCCAGCGGGTGTCGCTCCAGAGCGTCCTCCACCGTCTGTATCCCGTGCTCCACACCGTCGCCGAGCTCCAAGCGCATCAGCGCCAGTCTGACCGCGGCGCGGAGGTATCGCCGCGCCGATTCCCTGCGCGCCATCACATCGCCGAACAATCGCTCGGCCTCGGCGAACTTACCGCGGAGTCGGGCCAGGCCGGCCAGGTTGGAGACTGCGCCTCGAGACTCCTCATCAGCTCGCAGATATGCCTCAGCACTTTCGTAGTCCTCGCGCGATAATGCGTACCGACTGGCCGCGTTGAGGCTATAGGGGTTGTCGTTCTCGAGCATCGCTTCCAGGGTGGCCTGGGCCGCCTGGTAATCACCGAGTGACATCTGGTTGCCGAATAGAACCCTGTAAGCCATCGCGTCGGTCGAGTCCAGCTCGATCACCCGGCGATGGATCTCTATCGCCCGGGCATGTTGCCGGGTCATTGTGTAGGAGGCCCCTAGGACTAATAGTCCACCCCGGTCATCGGGATAGGCATCCAGAAGCGTGCGTGCGGCGTTGATTGCCTTTTCATGCTCCCCTGTAACGGTGGCGTGGTAGCCACCTATCGTCAGGTAGCGCTCGCGGTCGGTCAGCCGATCGAGGTACCGGTAGGCTTCCGTCAATGCCTCGAAGGTAAGAGTCTGCTCCTCCCCTAGGTAGGCAGCCCACCCGAGCCGCAGGTACGCCGACGCGAAAGCGCTGTCGAGGGTGATCGCCTCGAGGAGAAGCCCGACACCTCTGTTGTAATCCGCCTCAACCTGGATGGCGCGAGCACCTAGCGAGTATTTCTGCAGCGCCTCGAGCGAGCTCGTGGTCACCTGAGCGAGCGGCTCGTTAGCGCGGATCGTCCTCAGCGACTCGCCGATCCGCTCGCGCAGCCTGCTCGATAGCCGGCCGATCGAGTTGATGATCGCCGTGGAATCACGAGCCGTCTCGCTATCCGTCCACAACTCCTCGCCCGTTTCAGCCTCCACCAAGCGCGCCGACACCACATAGCTACCGCCGACCTCCATGACCGCGCCGGCGGTGACCGCCTTGAGCCCCTGCCGGACCGCGACCTCACGCGCCAGGGCATAGTCGAGTGGGGCGTCCGGTTCCCTACCCATCCGGCGAAGAACGCCGGCAACGTACTCCTGACCGGCAACGCTGACCGCGGTCGACTGAGACAGAGCGGTACGGAATAGCTGGGTCGCTGCCATGCCGAGCAACGAATTCGCCGTATGGTTCTCGAAGTCGGCTAATACGATGCGGTCGCGTTCCTCCAGGATGCCCTTGGTCATCAGCGTCCCGAAGGGGCCGATGCCCGCCGCCCGCAGCGTCATGAAGCCGCCGGTCGAAAGGGCGAGCAGCACGAGCATCACAAGACCCGCAAGGATCGCGTTCCGCCAGGTGAA
>JBDHKT010000436.1:0-2690 GCA_039586255.1 Gemmatimonadota bacterium
CGATCGCCGTGACGAACTGGCCGGTGATCTCGGCGATTGGAATGTCGAAGATGTCGACGTCCTGGACGCGGATCAGGTGGAGGAGGAGGTCGAGCGGTCCCTGGAACCGCTCGAGGTCGACCAGGAAGCGGTCGCTGTCCTCCACAACCTGCGAGGTCACCGGTGTCGGAAGTCTCATCCCCACCCCCCCCGATTCAGGCTCCCGGCGCTCAGGCAATCCGCCCGTGCCAGGCCCGTCAGGCGCACCGGCGAATGGCTGGAAGACCGGAAAAGCAATGCTGCCAAAATTTGTGACCTCACCGTGGGTTGAAGTTAAAGGCGCCGAAAAGGCCTGTCAAAGCAGGGGTTTCAGCTTGACACCCGGGGGCGGCCCGGCTATCATTTTGCGCCTTCGCTTTTCTGAATCAGACTGCGATACCTGGAGAGTACGTGCCGAACACGAAGTCAGCAATCAAGCGCCTCCGCCAGAACGAGCGCAGGCGCACTCGAAATAAGGCGGCCCGCAGCCAGCTGAAGACCGCCGTCAAGAAGGTGCGCGCGGCGTCGGAGCCCGAGCAGGCGGCGGGCCTCTACCACGAGGCGGCCAGGCTGCTGGACCGCGCCGCCAGCCGGGGCCTGATCCACAAGAACCAGGCGGACCGCTCGAAGGGGCGGCTCGCCGCGCATGTGAAGAGGGTCGGGGGCGCTCCTTAAGGGCGGAGTTCAGAAGAAGTCAGAGCGGAAGTAGCCACTTCGGTGGTCGCTTCCGCTTTCTTTAATGATTGGGGAATGTTTCTGGGAACTCGCGAATCCGAGGAATCCGTGGAATCGGGGATTCGCTGAGTGAGCGTATCCGCGATTCCGGGATTCCTAGATTTCTAGATTCCCGTGTTCCACGGAATCCACGGATTCCTCGGATTCCCATCTTATTCCGCCGGCAATTCTTCTCCGCACTCGGTGCAGTACCACTCCGCCGGATCGTTGGCCGCGGAGCAGTGGGGACAGATGATCGTCTGCGGCGTTCCGCTGCCGTGCTGCTCCAGGAAGGAGAAGGAATCGGCGCTGGTTTCGCCCCCGCCGCCGCTGCCGCCCAGAGACAGCGACTCGAGAAAGGCTAGCTCGTCCCCGACGCCGGGCTCACCCGGCGTCGGCTCCGACGGGAGCGCCGACGCAGTCGGCTCCATCGGCTCCATAGGTGCCATCGGCTCGGAGGAAATCGCCGACTCGGGCGGAATGCCGAACTCCTCCGGTGCTCTGTCATCGAGCACCAGTGCCTCGAGCGAGAGGAAGCCCTCATCGTCCACCGGTTCCGGCTCAGACGGGACCGGCATGATCGGCTCCGGCACCGGAGGTGGCGCGGCCGCAGGCTGCGGAGGCGGCTGTGACGGCTGAACCGGTGGCGGCATCGGCTGGACCGGGGGCGGCGCCGGTTCGACCGGAGGCGGCGGCGCGACCGGAGGAGGAGGAGGAGGAGGAGGCGCGGGCCGCTCCGCCCTCTCGACAAGAGCCATGATCTCGCCGAGCCGGGCTATCTCGCCCTGGGCGCTCTGGATCTGCCGGTCCATCTGCTGCAGCGAGGCGACGAGGCGATTCTGCAGCTCCAACCACTCATTGTCGTCGCGGTACTCGCCGACACTACGGCGCAGGCGCGCCTCTTCGAGCTCTTCCCCGCCCGCCGCGCGCTCGGCCTCGATGCGGGCGACAGTCTGTTCCACCGAGCGCAGCTTGTCCTGCACAGCCTCGCTGTGCGCGCGCAGCCTGGACGTGACTTCGTCCAGCCGCTTCTGGTAGTCGTCGCGCACGCGGTCGAAGGCCCGCTCAGGCGCCTTGCCCTTCTCGGACTCCAGGCGACTCAGCCAGTGCTGATACTTCTCGCGGTCCTTGAGAAGCTGATCTACCTCTCGAGATACATCATCAGGCATCTTGCTCACCTCGGCCCGCCTGTGAGGCCTAGCGGTCCCCCCTTCCATCGTGGACCGTTCGGCCGCTCACAAGCGTCATCACCACCCGACCCACGAGCTCCTGCCCAGCGAACGGGGTGTTGCGGCTCAGGCTGTAGAACTCCTCTGGCTGGCATTTCCAGCGACTCTCGGGATCGATAACGACGACGTCGGCCGCCGATCCCTCTGCCAGGGTCCCAGCGGGCAACCCGGCGATCTTGGCGGGCCGGCACGAGAGCCGGTCGATCAACTCCGGCAGGTCCAGATGCCCACCGATTACGAGCTCGCGGACACAGACGCCGAACGCCGTCTCGAGCCCGACGATGCCGAATGGGGCGTAGTCGAACTCGCGCTCCTTGTCTTCATAGTGGTGGGGCGCGTGATCGGTGGCAATGCAATCGATCACACCCTCCACCAGCGCGTCTCGCACCGCCGCCACGTCTGCCGCCGACCTGAGTGGCGGGTTCATCTTGGCCTCGGTACGGTAGCCACGGACCGCCTCATCCGTGAGCGACAGGTGGTGCGGGGTGACCTCGGCGGTGACCGTAACGCCCCGCGCCTTTGCGGCCCGGATTATCTCCACCGCGCCACGCGTGGAGACATGTAGGATATGCAGTTGCCCACCCGTAAGTTCCCCCAGGATGCAGTCCCGGGCCACGGCAGCGTCCTCAGCGGCGTTGGGGATCCCGCGCAGCCCCAGCGACGTGGACACAGCTCCCTCGTTCATCACACCGCCCGCGCTGAGCCCAAGGTCCTCGCTGTGGGAGAAGT